>CAZKQC010000039.1:0-10010 GCA_964554825.1 uncultured Planctomycetales bacterium | reverse complement strand
GTATTATACCTTTTCTCTTACCGCCTGGGCGGCAATATTGCCGGGGTAGTCGCCTGCCTTATCGCAGGCTTAAGTTCAATATTTATACCGCGTAGCTGCGCCGGATGGTTTGATTGCGATATCCTCAACCTCCTCTTTCCCTTGTTGATTATCTGGACATACCTGAGCGCCTCGGCCTTGCGCTCGTTAAAACAGAGGTTATTGGGCATAGGCCTCTCGGCTTCCCTGGTAGGCCTGTTCTGCTCGATATGGCTGGGTTGGTGGTTTATATTTTTAATCATCATATTCTATGAAATTTATTCTTTGGCGTATTTATTCTTTATTTATAAAAGAGGGCAGGAAACAGACTTAAGCACAATCAAAGAGCATGCCTTATCTTTGGCTTCTTTTGTAACTTTAAGCGTTTTCTGGATAATCGCCTTTAACAGGCTGGAGCCGCTTTTGGCCTTATACCGTAATTTAAAAGAGACGCTCATCCTGAATAAACCCCTGATCTCCTCTATCTGGCCGAACGTTTATTCAACTGTCGGAGAACTGAAACCTTTCAATTTTAACGAAATGGCAAATTCTTCCGGAGGTAAGGCCATATTCATATCTTCGCTGGCAGCTACGTGCCTCTACTTGTGGCGTGCCCTCGCCAACCGCAATCGCGGTAATTTTAAACGTGAGTCAACAATCATACTGGCGTTATGGTTTATAGCCATGTTCTATGCCTGCTTTAAAGGAGTACGGTTCACCATGTTCCTGCTTGTGCCCACCGGGATATTCCTGGGCTGTCTCGTAAACGAGATATATGAATACCTCAAGGCCAAGCAAAAAAAATGGAAGGCCTCTGTAATAGCCGCATTAATCGTAGCGTCAATAGCCTTTCCCGTATGCAAAAAGGCTAATGATACTGCCAGCTCCATATACCCGCTTATGGATGACACCTGGTACGGAGTGCTCAACATGATAAAAGAACGCACCCCCCAGGAGGCGATACTTAATTCCTGGTGGGATTTCGGCGACTGGTTTAAAGTGGTGGCCGGACGCAGGGTTATCTTCGACGGACAGAGCCAGAATACCCCGCAGGCTTATTGGATGGCGAAGGCGCTTCTTAGCGGTTCCGAAGAAGAGGCTATAGGGATATTACGCATGCTTAATAACGGCGGCAACCGGGCATTTGAAATAATAGACAGCCATATCAAGGACCCACTGAAGTCTATACTGCTGCTGGAAAGCATAATCCCCTCCACCCCCGAAACAGCGCAGGAAAAGCTTTCGCAATTCCTGAGCGCGGACTCAACCAAGGAAGTGCTGAAACTTCTTTTTGATAAACCTGCCAAAGCCTATTTTATAGTTGACCCTTCCCTGCAGTATAAGATACACGCTATCTCTTATCTGGGCAACTGGGACTTTGATAAAGTCTATATGGTGCAAAACTTCAATAAAACCGAGAAGAACCAGCTTACCGATTACCTGGTAAAATTAGGCAGAAACAACCTCGAAATACAGCGCCTCTACCAGGAGGCCTTCCTGATCTCGAAGAATAATCTTAGCAACTGGATCTCGCACAGGAGTCAGTTTTACAGCGGCGCAGTCAACGGCGTAAAAAAAGGAGAGGAAATATTTTTTGATAACGGCATGATCTACAACCCGGCAGAGCAGGTCATTTATTCCAATAACCGCCAGATGCCGCAGAGCCTCTTTGTTTTCTTCAAGCAGGATAATCTTGTAGAGATAATTTACCCCAGGAGCAGCTTAGGGTTCTCCGTGCTGGTTTTTAAAAAAGACGACAGCTATAAAGCAGTGCTACTTAACCGCGATTTAGCCAACAGCCTGTTTGTGCGCTTATACTTTCTAAACGGCATGGGCCTGAGGCACTTTAATTCATTCATAGACGCAGAGGGCGCAGGCGATTACCTGTGCACCTTTGAGATTATCTGGGATTAGATATGGATAAAAATATAGAAGTTTCCGTAGTCCTGCCCTGCTTAAATGAAGAAGAGGCAATCGGGCTGTGCATTAAGAAGATAAAAGACGTCTTCGCAAAAGAAGGCATCAACGGAGAAATCATAGTAGCCGATAACGGTTCAGCAGACCGCTCGCGCCAGATCGCGGAAAAAGAAGATGTAAAGGTGGTTGTAGAGACACAGCGGAGTTACGGCGCAGCTTATCTGCGCGGCCTCAAAGAAGTACGGGGGAAATATATAGTGATTGCCGACAGCGATAACACCTACGACTTTTATGACCTGCCCAGGTTTATTGCACTACTTAAGCAGGGAAACGAATTTGTGATCGGCTCAAGATTCAAGGGCAGGATTAAAAAAGGCGCCATGTCCTGGACGCACCGTTATATCGGCAACCCCATCCTCTCCTGGATGACCAGGCTCTTCTTCCATACGCGCTTATCCGATATCCACTGCGGAATGCGCGCCTTTACCCATGAGGCATACCGCAAGATGAAACTTAATACCCTGGGGATGGAATTCGCTACAGAGATGGTAGTATCTGCGCTGACTCATAAATTAAAGACCTGCGAGCTACCTATCAATTATCATCCGCGCAAAGGAGAATCTAAGTTAAGCCCCATTTATGATGCCTGGCGCCATATCAGGTTCATGCTCCTCTACTGCCCGGCCTGGCTCTATTTTATGCCGGGACTGATAGGATTCCTGACCGGCGCATTGCTCTTATTGCTTTTGCTTAAAGGCCCCTTTCTCTTCCTGGGCCACTACTGGGATATACACGTAATGGTATTCGCCAGCGTCCTGTGTATCCTATCTTTTCAGGTGTTAAATTTAGGGATATTCGCTCATACCTATGCCATAAGGCAGGGTTTTTTAAGGTACGATACCCTCACCCTCTTCTTTCAGCGTAACTTTAACCTCGAAAGGGGCCTTGGCCTGGGTGCCGTATTATTCCTGATAGGCCTGGGAATAAATGTCTTCATCTTTGCGGAATGGTTCTCCAAGAATTTCGGCGCACTCTATAGAATAAGAGAATCTATCCTGGCGATGACTCTGTTGGTCATCGGACTGCAAACTATCTTTTCTTCCTTTTTTATAAGCCTGCTATTCTTAAAAAGAAGAAGAAGGTATATTTAAAACAGCCGCTCTATATGAAAAATAAGGCTATCCTGGGATTAATTATTTTACTTGGCATACTACTGAGGATATACAGCCTGGATTTTCCTTCCATAGGTTACCACAATATGAAGGAGAATGAATACCTCAGCATGGCCCAAGAGATGAACCGCACTAAAGATTACATCACCCGCAGGATATATTTCTACAACTCCTTTGAAGATAACCCCATTATGAAATTATACCCCCAGCCGCCCATGGTCTCTTACCAGACATTGTTCGCCTGGAGGCTGCTGGGAGAAAACCTCTGGGGAGCGCGGCTGTTCAACGCGCTCTTCGGCATAGTAAGCATCGCCATCATATACTTACTTACGCGCCTGCTCTTAGGCAACATAACCTATGCCCTCGCCTCGGCCTTCTTCCTGGCCATTATGCCCCTGGCTGTATTCTTTTCCAGGAACCTTCAGCCGGAGAGCCCCGCTTTTTTCTTTATGCTTTTAGGCAACTTTTTTTATCTGAAGTTTCTGTCCGGATTTAAAAAACACTGGCTTTTTCTGGGCGCTCTGGCCTTCACTCTTGCTTGGGCTTACAAGTTCAGCTTCCTCATCGGGATATTCCCCTTCTTATTCTGTATCCCCTTCAGGAATATCATTAAAAACAAGAGAGCGCTCATAAAGTACTTTCTCATTATCTGCCTTTCCTTCATACCGCTTTTACTTTCTATCTTATGGATAAAAGCTATAGGGCAATGGGAATTCGAACAACTCAACCGCGTCAAGTTATTGGAGATATTTTCACTTCCTTACTGGAGAAAGTACGGCCGCATGATCTGGTGGTATACGCGCGGAGAAAACTTCACCCTTGTATTTACCTGGTTGACCTGCCTCGGAGCAATAATAGCCCTTACTAGAAGAAAAGGTTTATTGAACCGTTACATTATCGGCTGGGCCTTTACCCTCATCCCTTACGGCATGATATTCTCGGATTATATCAATCAGCATAATTATTACCAGATGCCCCTGCTCATACTGGTTTGCGTCTCTTCGGTGTATGCCCTGGTATTCTTAAATGGCATTGTAAAGAAATTTGTCAAAAAAGAGGTCTTTATTTTTGCGCTAATCCTGACTACGGCCCTGGCCGCACTTCCCGTATACTCCGCGATCCAGCGCATGTACGGAACAGTCTTCCTGGGAGAAGATGTCGCTGGAGAATCTTTAAAGGAATTCACTTCTGTCGGGGAACGCGTCTTTATTTTTACCCATGTCCAGGGCTACGGCATATCCCGCTATGCCCAGAGATATATGGATTGGCCCAAGGACCTGGAGGACTTCAAAAGAAAGGAAGCTAAATTCAATGT
Organism: uncultured Planctomycetales bacterium; assembly: GCA_964554825.1. GTDB lineage: Bacteria > Omnitrophota > Gorgyraeia > Gygaellales > Profunditerraquicolaceae > VGKF01. The sequence continues at coordinate 5,588 of CAZKQC010000039.1, read as the reverse complement.
GCGTTACATCTGCATCTATCCCTCGGAACACGCAGGCAACATAGACCGGTCTATCTTTAACTACATGCGCGATAACTACCACCTTAAAGAAGTGGGCCTGACCGAACAACCCAACAACATTACCTATTTCATATTAGAAAAAGGGCTGGGTTCTGACCCAAAAGACTTCTTAAGATCATTCTCCGGGAAAATGCAGCCCAGGACAATTTATAAGCTGCTGGGCAGGTACATTTTCTTTTATACGATAAGGCCATAGAACAGCCTCTGCGTAATGTATAAATCCCATACAAGATGAAGATTGCCTATATTTACGATGTAATTTATCCCTATGTCAAGGGTGGCGCGGAAAAAAGATTCTGGGAACTGGCAAAGAGGCTAAGTAAAAGCGGCCACCAGGTGCACCTCTACGGCATGAAATCCTGGGACGGAGAACCCTGCTTCATTAAAGAGGGCGTGCATATCCACGGGATAGGAAGAAACAGAAAGCTTTATCTAGAAAACGGCATACGTGACATAAGGCAGATTTCATCTTTTACATTAAACATCCTGCCTGCTCTTATGAAAGAAAGGTTCGATATTATCGACTGCAATGCCTTTCTCTATCTGCCCTTTTTCCCCGTAAAGCTCTACTGCCTCCTTACTAACACTGCGCTGGTTATCACCTGGCAGGAAGTCTGGGCTAAATACTGGTACAGCTACTTAGGTCCGGTGTCAGGGCTCATCGGCCGCATTATCGAAAAGTTAGTCATCATCCTTTCGGATAACGTCATCGTTCATTCCCGTAAAACCAAGGATGCGCTCTACAGGCACGGATTCTGGGGGAGAGAAATAAAGATAATTTCGCATGGCATAGAAACAAAGGCCACGGAGAATATCCCCGCCTCTATGGAAAGCGTAGACTTACTTTTTACCGGACGCTTGATAAAAGATAAGAACGTAGACCTGCTTATCCGGGCCCTGGAGCTGGCAAAGAAAGAGCTCCCCAATATAAATTGCCTGATTATCGGTGAAGGCCCTGAAAGAGACAGGCTGATAACATTGAGGGATAAATTAGGCTTAACAGAAAATATCCGTTTTCAGGATTTTCTGGAATACCAGAAATTAATAGCCTCCATGAAAGCAGCCAGGATTTTTGTCTTCCCTTCTACCCGCGAAGGCTTCGGCATCGTAGTTCTGGAGGCCATGGCAGCTAGCTTACCGGTAATTACCGTAGAGCACCCTATGAATGCCTCTACCGAACTGGTCAGAGAAGGAGAAACCGGATACATCTGTAGCCCCATAGCGGAGGATATCGCCGCGCATATAACCGGCCTGCTCAAAGACGAGGCTACAAGGGCCAGGATGGCTCAACGGGCAAAAGAACTTACCCGGGAGTATGACTGGGACAGGATAGTTAAAATCAACGAAGATTTCTACAAAGATATACTGAAAAGATGCTAAAGGCCTTAGGCATAAAAATACTGGCGCTGGTGGCATTAATTATCGGTAATATAATCAGGAGAAAGAGGCGCATCGACCAGGCAGAAATTAAAACAATCCTCATAAACAGGACAGACCGCTTAGGAGACGCCCTGGTAAGCCTGCCCTTTCTTCTGGAGCTGAATAAAAAATTCAAGATTACCGTATTAACCTCGCAATATAATAATCAGGCATTAAAAGGACTGCTGGATACACAGGTTTCTACGGATAAACCGCTCTCTATATCCGCGACGATAAACAAACTCCTGAAACAAGCGCTGCGCCTCGGAGGGGAGGCCTTTGAGAAAAAGGAACCCAAATATGATTTATACCTGGATTTGGTCGGCATAAGCACGATAGATGTTCTTCTGAAAATAAGAAAGCAGAATCTCTGCCGTTACTATGTCGGCTTTAACCTGGGGCCCTGGAACCTTCTTTTGGATTACAGCACAGCGCTAAATCCGGTCCTCTTCTCTAAAAAACACATCCTTGATTCTTACCGTTTCTTATTAAAAGGGGCTCTGGGCCTTGACATTGATATACCGGATAGCATAGACCTCGGGGCAAGCTTAATAAAACCCGTTAATTTTAACTCTCCCGCCCCTTACATACTGGTCAACATCTCCGGAGAAGATAGGTTCCGCGGTCCGGGATTAAAAAGCTATGCCCAGATCCTGGAAAGGCTGGATTTCAGAGGTAGGATAGTAGTTATGGATGACCCGGGACAGGCAGGAATTAAGGAATTCAAAGGCTATATTAAGAAGAACATCTGTTATCTGGAGAGGGATTATTCGGTCTGGGAATTGGCTTATATAGCCAAACACAGCGTTATGTATATCGGCTCTGATTCAGGGATAACCCAGCTGCTTTCAGGTATGACCCACTGCTCCGTATTTTTTGCGACCGGCTCCAACTTCGCCTGGAAGCCGTATTCCAAGGGGCCTTATTCCAGAAAAACATCCGGATATATGGTCATAGAGGAAAGTGAGACTTCGGGAGGATTGATCAAAAAGATAATCTATACACCTGCCTGGTGCAGGCCGTGTTTTGATATCGGCTGCAGCGGATACCGCTGTATGGCCCGCCTGGATACTGGATTTGTAGCCGCAGAGTTAAACCAAGCCTTGAAGAAAATAGAAGCATTACAATGAGAATAGGCATAGACGCATATCCGCTTTCACGCGATAAATTTACAGGATTGGGCTCATACCTGCATAATCTGTTAGGAGAGATGGCAAGACTGGATGAAGATAACGAATATTTCTTGTATGCACCCAGAGAGTTTAATCTCCCTTTTAATAACGGACGCTGGAAAATACGCCTGATAAAAGGGCCCAGGCCCATCAGAGAAATAAGCACACTCTGGCTCCTTTGGGGAGCAAAAAGAATGCTCACCCAAGACGACATAGATATCTTCTGGGGTACGCAGAATTTTATTCCGGCAAACCTGAGCGCCTCCATAAAAAAAGTCCTCGTCTTACACGACCTCTGCTTGTTTGTCTGCCCGCAGAATGTGCCGCTCTCTCTTTATATACCGCACAAGATGATGTTTAGTAAATCCCTGCTTGCTGCCGACCGTATCGTGGCTATATCGAAATCCACCAAGGCGGATGTAAAGAAATTTTTTCCGCAAATCAAGGAAGGCACACTAAGTACCGTATATTACGGCGGACCGGATAAAACCTTCAGCCCCCAAGACAAAAAAGAGGCTGCCGGGTATATATCGCAAAGGTTCAATATCCGGGATAGTTTTATACTCACGGTCACTTCCCTGGAATGGCGCAAGAATGTCACCGGTTTACTTAAGGCCTTCGACCTATGCAGGAGGAAATTCGGGCTTACTCATAAATTACTGATTGCAGGAGGAGAAAAGCGCGCCAGGGCGCAAGAGATCTATCGTCTATACGATAAATTATCTCTGGGGGACTCCGTGCGGTTTCTGGGCCATCTTGACACAAAAGAATTGAAGTTTCTTTATAATGCGGCTGACCTGCTGGTATTCCCTTCTTTTTACGAAGGCTTCGGCCTGCCCCCCTTAGAGGCTATGGCCTGCGGCCTCCCGGCCGTAGTTTCTGATATACCGGTATTTAGAGAAATATTGCGGGACGCAGCCTTGTTTGCTAATCCTTATGAACCGCTTGAATTAGCAAAAGGGATCCATGAGGCCGTAACCGATAAAAAACTGCGCAATAACCTTGTGGAAAAGGGATTACGGCAGGCAAAGATGTTTTCCTGGACCGATACAGCCCGCCAGATGCTGGAGATCTTCAAGCTTTGTTGCGCACCAGGACCATAATAGCAGAATGCGGGACCACAACGTACTTAACCCCCTCAAAATCAATTTCAATCCCTGCATTTCTTAAGAATATGCAGTAATCACCCTCCTTCGCCTGAAGAGGGAAATAGCGGGTATCCGCCCTGGTATCCTGCCAGGGCTCTATATCCAGGGCAGCCGGATCAGGGACAGGATAGCCCGGTCCGGTTTTCATTACCGTGCCGGTCTGCACCTTTTCTTTTTCCCGCACGCCCTGAGGCAGATAAAGACCTGTCTCGGTCTGGTCCTTCTTCTCGTCCGGTAATATCAAAACCCTATCCCCTACCACTACCAGTTCTTTACTCATCGGTCTTCTAACGCCTTAGCGTCATTTTTCCCTGTTCCGTATTTATATCGAATTTAAATGACTTCAGGTATGACAACCCTAATAATCCGTCGCTATCGCCGGTACTCGCGTCAGTTGAAAGCACGGCTACGTCTACATCCTTTACCTCGGCTCCCTGAATATTCAAAGAATTAAGTTTAAGCATCTTTACCTTTGCCTCTTGCCCGTCCCCCATTTTTATTGTTGTATCAGGCGTACTATCATTTATCTCTAAGCCTGCCTCTTTAGCCTTGTTAAGAGAAAGCAGGACGTTCGGGGCACTGGAATCCACCGTAAGCCTGGCGTTGGTCTTATCGTTTAAAGTAGCCGCTACTATCAGGCGGATACCGCTGCGCTCAGTCTTCACCTCAAATACCCCCTGAGTCTGCTCCTGGGCCCAGGACTGCTCCAGGGCCTTTTTTGCGCTTTCGGTAGAATAAACTATGCGGTCAATCTGATCGCGGTAAAATTTAACCGAGCCAATCCCGATAGCAAGCTCTACGGAATCCTCGTTCTCTCTGGTAACAACCCCTTGCATCAGGCGCCCGTTTTTAAGATAGACTGTGTCTGCCAAGGCTAAAGTCTCAATACCAAGCATCAGCCCAAACACTGCTATACCAAGCGAGAGCTTCACCGCGGCTTACCTTTCTTCATGGCCTGCGCTGGTTTCTTTACCGCCGGGCGCAGGCGTGTTTTTGTTTTCTTAATCCCGAAGGCATCCAGGGCGTCGCCAAAATCATATATATCCATAAAATCGTTGCGGCTGTCTTCCTCGGTCTTGCCCAAAACGCCTTTTTCTACCATATTAAAAACTATCTCCCCGAAATCCTGGGTCCTTTTTACCCCCCAATATTCAAGCACTGTCTTGGCCAGCGGTCCGTATTGCCGGAGGGCGAACTCCCTTATCCCCTCCAGTAGTTCCCTGCCGCTGACATGGCCGCTCTTTTTTAATTTTTTCTGTGTAAACCAGAGAGACTGCATGACAAACTCGTAGGCATCCGGCTTATAGCGGACGTCTTTGTGGATAATCTCCTCTATGTTTTTTACGAAATCCATATTCACTCTTATTATCTCCCGTCCTGGACCTCAATAACTTTATTCCTGCTTTTCTGGCCCTTTATGATTGTAATTCTGCTTTTTGCTACGTCAAGGTAGGCGCTAAGCAGTCGGACAACTGCCGCATTGGCCAGCCCCTCTCTTGCCGGAGCCCTTACCAAAAGAAGCAGGTTATTACCCTCCAACCTTTCTACTGCTTCTTTCTTAGCGTTAGCCTTGACTCTGACAAAAAGCCTCATCTTCCTTATTTTTTCTGCTTCAGGGTCTTGGTCAGCGCGGATACTTTCTTAAGCTCAGTGTCTATGCGGTTATTTAAATCGGTATAATAAATCCTGAGCCTTTCCATATGGGTACTTATAATCGGGTCATTCAACTGCAGGATGCTGCGCAGGCTTTTTATGTTCAGGTCGTTTACCCTTTTTATTTCGTTAAGCC
>CAZKQC010000038.1:0-10056 GCA_964554825.1 uncultured Planctomycetales bacterium | reverse complement strand
CCATAAGTTACATCAGTTATTAAAACATATAAAGAAGGCTCTGTCAAATACTATTGCTTCAGCCCCTAGAATTTATAACAGGTCTTTATCTGGAAGAAATCTCCCTTTGTGGTATTTTCTGACTGGATGTCACGCAGATAAGTCAGGGTTAGGCTTAAGACCGGAAGACGCAGATAGACGTCTCCTCCCACTGAAAGCGATTCTCTCCTGCTGCGCTCGATTTCCGTCCCGTCATTTTTCTGATTTTCGCTTTTCATCCAGTTTATGGAAGGGCCTGCCTTAACGGCCTTGGTTAATTGCCAGCCCAAAAGGCACTGCAGGTAGGTTTCGTTACCGGGGGAGACCTTTGTGCCCGGATTCTCCGTCCTGAAGTAATATTTCACAGCCGCATCGATACTTAAGCGGCCCATTGATTTATAGAGGAAAATCACCGGTTTTATATCGTACTGGTTTGTTCCGTAATTTACGCTCTTGTTTGAATCATATTCGCCTGTAGCTAATTTTACGAATAACATCGGTAAGATATCAGTCTTTTTAACAGGGAGAAAGTATCCTGCGCCCAGGTTTACGTCGCCTATTCCCTTTGAGGAGGTATCATATAAACCGCTTTCGACCCTGCCTATAGGGATAAAGGCAGTGAATACCAGATCGGGCGTATAATAACAAAGACGGAACAGCTCCTCGAATTTTTTGTAGTTGTAATCATTTTTGCTGGTTTTACCTTTTGAGTCGGTAGTTTTATCAGCGTAATATAAAGAGGAGTAAGTTAGGAAGTAGAGCCCTTTCGCTGGCTTGGTCCCATCATAAAAGTTTACCGCAAGGCAGGGGGCAGGAAGGATAATGGATAAGGTTAAGATTAATAAGATTTTTGATTTAAACATCGTTTTTAAAGTTAAGATATTATAAGCCTTTCTTTATCTGAAAACAATATATTTGTTTTTGAATACTTAAAGTTTTCCAAGAATAAAAGGTCTTGGATGTAGCTTTCTTCTGCTGTAGAATATATTATAGCTGCCTTCATTTGAGTTAAAATAGCTAAAAAAGGAAAGAATATGGCATTGAGGGAAGACTTAGAGAGACAGGGGAATTGGCTTTTTAGAAACAGAAGTTATCTGCCCTTGCTGGGTTTTCCGATTTTATTTATTGCCCTGAGAAACTCGGAATACCTTGAGCGGGTTTTTGGAGAGCCGGTAGATACATTCTGGGAATTTTTCTCAATGAGTATTTCGTTTCTTGGCTTGGCCATCCGCTGCTTAGTGGCAGGATATGCACCCAGGGGGACCTCGGGAAGAAACACTAAGTCGCAGGTGGCGGAAGTGTTGAATACTACCGGAATGTATTCTGTTGCGCGTAATCCGCTCTATCTGGGGAATTTCGTTATTATTCTGGGTGCAACATTGTTTATCCAGGTGTGGTGGCTCGCCTTTATTGTTTGGGTAGGATTTTGGCTATACTACGAACGGATCATTTTGGCGGAAGAAGAGTTCTTGAGAAATAAATTCGGCGCTACATTTTTAAAATGGGCAGAAAAAACCCCCATATTCTTTCCTAACCCCAGAAACTGGAAAAGTCCGGATTTGCCCTTTTCATTTAAGACGGTTTTACGCAGGGAATTCTCGACTTTTTTCGCCATCATAGCAGTTTTTACCTTTTTGGATATTAGCGCAGATTTATTAGCTGAGGGTAAATTTGAATTAAGCCTTCCTTGGATATTCCTGTTTATCTTAGGCTTGGTAATATATATGACATTATTGGTATTGAAAAAGAAAACCCATAAACTCGATGTCTCCGGCAGATGATTTGTAAGGTATTTATAATCCCTCTACCAAAATAACATTCGCCTGTGCAGCTTTATGGCGTAGTTTTTTTGCTTTTGTGTATTCCGCAGAATTCCACCAGAGTTTTGCTTCTTCCATGCCTTTGAATTCAAGCATGACCATGCGTTTGGGCTGCCAGTTTCCCTCCAATACCTCTGTTTTGCCTCCCCTGACCAGGGGCTTGCCTCCGTGGGCGAGTATGGTGGGCGCGCCTGCTTTTTTATACTCTTCGTAAGCCAGCGGGTCAAATACATCTATATCTATAATCACGTATGCTCTCATATAAGCCTCCTGTTTTTTTGGGGGGTCTTTTAGAAGTATTTCTCTGCGTCATCCTGCGGAGAAAATCCCAGTCTTTTCTTTGTTTCGGAAAGGTCAAAGACGGGCCGGCTGTTATTGCTTATCGCAAAGGCAGCCAGGAAATCGGTATTTACCTCCAGGGCTTTATCAAAGGCCTGGACGAGGTCTCTTTTGCTGCAGAAGACCGCGCGCATGTAGTCTCCTCCATAGAGTGCCGGATTATCCTGCGGAACGGTCCAACCGATCCTCAGGGCCACGAATTGCATGCCCAGATACGCAAGGTGCCTGCCCAGGCTTTCCGCGTATACCTTGGATTCTCCGTATAAAGAGATCGGAGTAGGAGGCATATCCAGGGTAATCAGGTGCCCTAATTCACCCTGCAGCGCCTGGGCGACCGAGCCTTCATGATAGAAATTTGAGCTGGCGAAGACTATCTTTTTTACTCCTGCGGCCCTGGCTTCTTCAAAGACAAGGCTTGTGGCAAGAAAATTATTGCGCATGGTAAGTGAGCGGGGGGCATCCGGATGCGGGTTACCTGCCAGGTGTATAAGCGCATCCAGGCCGTCAAAGGCGCCTGAAAGTTTTTCTTTCTCGGCAAAATCAATCTGAACAAACCTCGCGCCGCCTAAAGGCTTGGTATCCCTTAGATCATAGAGGATGAGGCCGTATTTCTCGCCCAGCCCTTTAGAGAGGGTTGTCCCGATATTGCCCAAGGCACCGGTGATGCCGACTTTTTTTATCTGGCAAGTGGTTTTATCCATCGATGATATTGTATAAAGAAAGGAAGGTGCAGTCAAGGAGATTTGCCCCCGGAGCTCTTAGTCACAGGTGAATTATGTTGCGCCCCAGCTTTAAGATGCTATAATATAAAACTAGTTTTGTTATTTTACGCAAGAACAGAGTTCTTGAAGGAGGGGGCATGAAATTAACGGTTAATGTGGATAGAAAAGGAGAAGGGGCCTTTGTTGCGTTCTTGTCCGGGTCCCTGGATACCATTACCTATAAAGAACTGGAGAAGACCATCGAACCTTTTCTGGTTCCCGCTACCAAGGTACTCATATTTAACATGGAGGGTTTAACTTATATAAGCAGTATGGGGATAAGCGTATTAATAAAGACCAAGAAGGCGATCGAAGAGCAGGGCGGCAGTTTCATAATGACAAATCTTCAGCCTCAGATAAAGGTAGTTTTTGAAGTTATAAAGGCCCTGCCTAATATGCGTGTTTTTGAAAGCATAGAAGAGGCGGATGAATATCTCTCGCAGATACAGAGAAAAGAGATCGAGAGACGCCAGGGAGAAGCCCTCTGATGGAAAATTATTTAGGAGAAGCGTTAAAATTGGCTGACCTGGTAAGTTACCAGGATGGCGCTATTGTAAGCAAGGAGATAATCAAGAAGGATGCAGGCACGGTGACCCTTTTCGCCTTTGATAAGGGCCAGGGGTTAAACGAGCACATAGCGCCTTTTGATGCCCTGGTTCATGTTTTTGACGGAGAGGCCGAGGTCTCTATTTTACACAAACCCTTTCTTCTAAAAGCAGGGGAGATGATTATTATGCCGGCTAATCAGCCCCACGCGCTAAAGGCAACAGAGCGTTTCAAGATGATCCTGGTAATGGTAAAGAAATAGAAGGAGTTTAGCGATGGCCTTATTAGCGGGAGTGGTAGCTTTTATCAGCGAATACCTTGATTCAGGCCTGGGGATGGGCTATGGGACTGCACTGGCGCCCATACTTATCATTATGGGATACTCGCCGCTTAGCGTTGTGCCAGCTGTCTTGGTCTCTCAGCTGGTAACGGATATAGCTGCTTGTGTCTTCCACCACAATCTTTCTAACGTGGACTTTAAGATTAAGTCTACAGATTTCAAAATAGCCAGTTTGTTGGGGTTGATAAGTTCGGTAGGAGTAATAATATCCGTTAATATAGCCGTAAGGATCCCCAAGTGGCTTATGACGCTGTATATAGGGCTGTTAGTCCTGGCTATGGGCCTGCTTATCCTGGTTACCGTAAAGAGGCCGATGCGTTTTTCCTGGCGTAAAATCGCGGGGATCAGCTTCCTGGCATCCTTTAACAAAGGTATCTCCGGAGGCGGCTATGGCCCGCTGGTTATGGGTGGCCAGATGCTCTCGGGGGTATGCGCCAAGAACGCAGTAGGGATAACCGCTTTTGCCGAGGCGGTCACCTGCCTGTTCGGTTTTATTACCTATCTTTTGCTCGGTAAGGCCATAGACTGGAAGTTGACCGGGCTTTTACTGGTCTTTGCCGTGCCTGCCGTACCTTTGGCTGCGCTGACCGTAAGAGTCATTAATGCGGACAAATTAAAGAAATACGTAGGCATTATGATAACCCTGCTTGGTATTTTTACCCTTCTTAAGATAAGCAAAGGCGCTTAATTCCTTCTCTTCCGGCCAAAATAAGCTAAGATTTTAGTTGACAAATCCGGAAAATAGTGTATACTTGTCAAAGTAGTAGTAAATAAGGGAGTAGAAATCTTGTGCCGTAAGGTAGGGAAGAACTCGCCTTACGGTTTTTTTGTTTCTGCCGTTATTTACTATCTGTAAAAAAATATCGAAGAAAGGAGGGTAGTGAATAATGGCAAAAGGAAAAGTAAAGTGGTTCAATAATCAGAAGGGTTATGGATTTATTACACCTGAATCAGGCAATGATGTATTCGTGCATCATAGCGCGATACAGGGTGAGGGCTATAAGTCTTTAGAGGAAGGCCAGGAGGTCGAGTTCGAGATCACCCAGGGTCCCAAAGGCGAACAGGCTACAAACGTAGTAAAGTTATAACCTAAAGAAGCAGCAAAAAGGCCCGGTTTTCGTAAAGCCGGGCTTTATTGTTTAAGGAGGATGATATGCATAGCGGTAAAATAAAGAAGTTGGTTCGCGAGAGAGGTTTTGGTTTTATCAGCGACACAGACGGCAGGGAAGTATTTTTTCACCAGAGCGGTCTGGTTGAGGTAACCTTTGACGCCTTAAAGGAAGAGCAGGATGTCGAGTTTGATATCGAGCAGTCTCCTAAGGGCCCGCGCGCCATCAACGTGCACGCTAAATAATAAAAAGCAGAGTCTTTTAATAAAAAATAAAGCCGGCTAGTTAAGCCGGCTTTATTTTTTGAAAGATATTCTTTATTTCTGTACTTCTAATCTCCGTAGACGGTCGTGGTGTATTCTCCGAAAAGGCCCAGGACATTCTTGGCGTCAAAATCAACGTATTTGACCTTGGTGATCTTTCCGTTCTCCATAGCTGCTTTGATGCTGGCGTCTCCGGTAGCTACCAGGCCCAATACGGAAGTAGCCTTGGCAACTCCTGTTTTACTATAAGTGAATCCGTCATTGCCCACAGCCGAAGGTAGCTTTACCTCGGTATAGATGAGACCCTGGGGCAGGACACTCGCGCAGCCGGACAATAGAAAAGTCATTAACAGAACCATCGCTAAAATACCCGCACTTGTGCGCATTCATCCCTCCTTTTTTTCCGGTTAATAAGCACGATTATATTTTATCAGGAAACAGGCATTAATCCAGCCCTATTTCAATCAGGTTATTCTTTTTAGCAAGAGAGAGGAAGGCGCTGCGTTTCATGAAGAAGCGAGACTTCCTTATTTCGCCTGAGATATCTTTAGCGTTGAACCTTACGCTTCTGATATAGTAGCTGCCGAAATCCTTTCCCCCCGGGTTTATAAATCTGACTTCTATTGTTTTTTGGGCATACCTTGTTTTTATAGCCAGCGTCGCGCTATTTTTGAATTGAGCGCGGGTAAGCTTAGGCTCAATAACCAGGTCGCCGTATTCGCCTCTTACGCCAAAGGCCTGGGTGAGCAGGGTAAAGATAAACCAGCTGGCTGAGCCGGTAAGGTAGCTGTACATCCCCTGGCCCTGGCTATTAAAATATTCCGGGAGACAGGGATAAATTTTAGAATTAGGCGTATTAATCGCCATGGCATAGATGGAGCTGATTACTTCCCAGCCCTGCCTGGCGAATCCCTGCTTGTATAAGGCGTAAGCAAACATCACGCACATATGATTAAAAAACGCCCCGTTTTCCTTATCGCCGTAGACAAAAGAGAAAGCGCGGCCCAGATTTAACTGCTCTTCTTTAAAATCGGTATTCAGGCGTAGGCCCCGGAGTTTTTTATCCCTAAGATGCCTCCAGGCATTATTGATTAAATCCCCGGCTTGCTTTTTATTTGCGATACCGCTCATCAGAGGAAAAACCTGCCCCGCAAGGGTCATGCGCATTACGCCTTTGATATTTCCCTCTACCCTTTGCCCGGAGTTATCGTAATAACCATTGAAAAAACCTTCCTTTAGCCAGGCCTTATTGCGTATATGTTTATACATCCAGTCAGACTTATTTTTGAGGTCACGGATCACGCTCTGTTTATCTAAAAATATTCTTTTCCCCAGGATATCTCCCTTTACGCTCTGGAAATATTTTTCTAACAGCTTGCGCTTGGCAGGTACCTTAGAGTAATCTATTTTCCGGGAAGTGAGGGTATCCAACAGAGGCAGGGCTTCTTTTAAAAGCGCTATCTTTTCCTGATTCAGGTGTCCGATCAACTCTGCCAGATCTTTCAAGTTTTGTGCGTACATGGCGCTGAAGGCAACGCTCTCCCCGCGCTCTCTTGCCATATCCAGGCCGTCGTTCCAGTCTGCGCCTTCAAGAAGAATAAAATTATGGGCCCCGACATTAAAAAACTGCACCAGATTTTCGATCAGGAGATGTTCCAGGATAGTGCCTTTGTAAATTTTTCCGGATTTTGTTTTGAGCTGGCTACCTGCCTGGCCGCAGAAGCTTGTGTCTTGAACTCTCCCTCTGGATAATTGCCGGTCTTTGAAATACGCGGTTTCTTTAAGGAGAATCCTGAAGTTAGCGGTCTGGTGAAGATACAGCTGTGTGGTGAAGAGCGGCCAGATGCCGTGATCCATCCATACCCTGGGGATATCATTGCGGTCGGCGACAAACTCCTTGCCGTCCTTGCCTATGATGGTTGCGTTTGAGCCGTCAATGCGCACGCCGCAGAAATTATTTAGCAATAACTGCTTGACTCCCGCGGGATTGTTTAAGATTAGCGAGAGGCAGTCCTGCCAGAGGTCGCGCCAACCCTTGCCGCCTTTACCGTAATCGAAATCCGGCAGAAAGGAGCAGCCGAATATCCTGCGCAAAGAAGGCTGAATATTGACCCAGCGGATCCAGTTATCGAAGCCATTGTCTTTGGTGAAGACTTTTATTTCAGCGCTTTGTTTTTGCCAGTATATCTTATTTTCTCGGAGTGCCTTAGCGGCTTTGTCAGGCGTGTTGAATTTATTAAAAATAGGGCGTATCTGTCTTTGCTCTTTTGTTATGCCCATCATGATGATATAAGAAACCGTCTTACCCGGATTAAGCAGTATAGGCCTGAAGCGCAAAGCCCCCATTGCCTCCTTGCCTTGTATAGGTAGCTTTTTCCCCGGCAACAGGTTTTCAAAGACCGCCTGCGGAGACTCCAGGTCAGACCCCTCTCCGGTGAATTCCTCCTGCGTGGGGAAGACCTGTCCTGCTGCGTTTTGTCTTTGGTCTATGCCAAGCACAAAATAACAGGTTGAATTTTTCTTGTGTCCGGATTCATTGAAAGAGAGTGTCGGGGTTACGACAACGCCGAAGCGTTCTTTTTTTATGCGCTGCAGGAGGCTGGTGACATGCCGATGGTCATGGAGGTTATTGGCAGACCTGCCGAAGATAGGGATAGCTGCGGTGGGGATGAACTTCAGCCGGCCGGATGAAATATTTGTGATATTTACAAGCATGATCTCTACGGGTTCCTGCGATGCCGGGATAAATGAGATAATCTCTGACTTCAGGCCTATTTTTTTGTTTTGCCTGGTTACTTTGTGCCACAAGAGGCCCGCCTCCAGCCTGAATGTGTCGTATTTCTGGATATCCCGGTTATTTTTTGCAACTCCGGTTGCCGACCAGACTTTATCAGGAGAGAGGTATACCCAGAAATTTCTGCTTGAACGCAAGTTCTTTAAAGAAAGGCGCGAAACCGGCTCCATCAAAAAGGATTCGAAGCCGGTCTTTATGTCTCCGTGCAGGTCCGGGGATAGCGAAGACATGATAGGGGCTGCATTGCAGAGGGGAAAATACAGGCTGTTGATTCCAGCTGCCGCATCAGAAATAAAAGTGCCCTCATCATCCGTGAACTTCCAAAGCGGTTTCTCCATAGCGCCATTCAATCTATCACAGGGATTCCGGTTTTGCAAGATTTTTTACCCCTGCGGGGGTAAATCTAATTTGTTGACTTTAAGGATTGTATTTGATAATATCAGATAATAAAGGCATAACCATGAAAAACCCCATACAATTAAAATCCATCGAGAACGCTTCGGTAATCAGGAAGTTCTCCGTGTTATTCAGCCTGATGACGCTTTTTCCTTTTGCGATCATGGCCGGGGCGTTTTTATTTTTTGTCTGGAAAGGCGAGATAAGCCTGGATCTGGATATGTTTTTCTGGGCAGTTTTCATTATCGGCTTATTTGCTTTTATCGGATTCTTTAGTATGCGTAGAACCTTCGTGAATTTGATAAGCTTGTCGAAAAACGCAAAAGATATCCTGGCGGGAGACCTTACCAAGCGTATCAATATTAAGGCAGGTGAAAGTAATGAAGTTACGGAACTGGCCAAGACGTTCAACGGGGTCGTGCAGCAACTGGAGAGCAATATAAAGCAGCTTGAAAAGTCCAGGAATATGCTGCAGGGGGTGCTGCTGAGGGTAGCCAGCGGTGTCTCCTCTACCGATAACATAGATGTATTTTTGGACTTGATTTTGGAAACAACGGTTAATGCCTTAAACGGAAAGATCGGGCTGCTCCTGCTTATTGACGAAGGGGCTAAGGAGCTGATTGTTAAAAGTTCATTTGGTGTCAATGCCGCTTATTTGAAAAATAGCCGTATCCCGATGGATGAGGAGGTAGTCGGGTGGGTGGTTAAGCAGAAGAAATCTTTGCTTATACCGCGTCTGCACAAAATTACAAGCCCCGAGGAGAAGTCTACAGCTTTTGAGCCTCCTTTGATCTGTACCCCCTTAATGTTCAAGGGAAAGATTGTAGGCGCGATTTCGGTAAGCGGGAAAAAAGAAGGAGATGCTAATTTCGAAGAAGATGAGCTGATCGTTCTTACCAATCTTGCTTCTCAAGTGGCCCTGGCCATGGAGAACTCCAGGCTGAATTACGATAATCAAAAGATATACCTGGAGACAGTGACTGCCCTGGCCCTGGCAGTGGAGGCGCGCGACTTGTACAGCCGCGGCCATTCTGACAGAGTGAGTGAATGCGCCGTTAAAGTAGCGCGGATTCTCGGGTTAAACGAACAGCAGGTAAAGACAATCAAAGAAGCAGCTCAATTGCATGACGTAGGCAAGATAGGCATAAGCGACGACATCCTTAAGAAGCCGGGGTTTTTAAATGAACTTGAACGCAGGATAATCCAGCAGCATCCTGTTATCGGAGAGGGGATAATCGTGCCTTTGCACGGCTTCTCGCATTTAAGAGACCCCATACGCCATCATCATGAATGGCTTAATGGCGAAGGCTATCCTGACCGGCTCAAGGGAGACCAGATTTCTCTGGAGGCGCGCATTATGACGGTAGCGGATAGTTATGATGCCATGATTACAGACAGGCCTTACCGTAAAGGGTTGAGTCCTCAGCAGGCCAAGGAAGAATTGCTTAAGTACGCGGATTCCCGCTACGACAGGAAAATCGTAGAAGCCCTGATAACCTCAATGAATATATAATAGCACATCCTTTTACCCCGCTAACTAAAAAAATTATTTTTTTATGCCGATGTAGCTCAGTTGGTAGAGCAGCGCTTTCGTAAAGCGCGGGTCGGTGGTTCGATTCCACTCATCGGCTTTAAAAATAAATTCCCTAAAAAAGAAACCTCATTTAAAA
>CAZKQC010000037.1:0-10101 GCA_964554825.1 uncultured Planctomycetales bacterium | reverse complement strand
TCGTAATAGAGCTCTACCCCTTCCAGGCCTTTGTTATCAAGCCCGGCAAAACCAAAGACATGAGCAGCAAGATACCCGTTAGGGTAACAACGCTTACTCTCTTTGATAAACCCTAAGCCTTTGATGTTAAGCTTCTTGATTGCTTCGCTTTGTCCGGGGCTGAGCTTACGGGCAAGCCAAATGAATGATTTCTTGCGGTAGAGCCTGTCCTCTAAATATGCGCGCTCTACATTTAATATAGGAAGCAGGCTTTTTATAATCCCTTCCTTAGCCTTAGCGGGGATTTCACTCGCAGAGGCATAAAGGGAATCAACAGACATATTCACTGCCTGTGGCTTAAGATTCGTATCGTAGATAGTCCCCCTGCGCGGCTCTAGTTCTACAAATAGATTGTGCTGTTTTTGTGCGATACCATAGAGATAGCTGGAGCGGAATAACTGAATGAAGAAAAGGCGGGCGATGCAAAACAGCAGAAAAATAATAAATAATAAAAATACCGCCTCGATTCTGCGGCGATCATTGCTGATATACACAATTAGACACGAGTAGTGTTAGCTAAATCTAGGGATTGATTGTTTTTGCCTCGGCCTGCCGTTTGATTCCAAAAATACGGAATGCGATACTTTCCTTCCGGGGGACCTGCCTGGTGAGCCTGAGGTTCTCTCCTTTAGGAGCCAACTTCACGAGCCTATAACCCTGAGGCATCTGAAAAGCCAAATCCTGGTCTACCCTGCTTCCTATGCGCACCAAAGAAGCGGACCTGCCAATATTGTATCTTAATGCGGTATTCTTATCAAGCAAATCCTGGAAGTTTGTCACATTACTCTGGCCTACATAGGCCATGCGGAATATCTCTGTCTGCTGCCAGACATACAGGAGGGAAAATGAGGTAAGCAAAAGAACCAGGGTTAAAAATTTTGATATTCTCATCCTGAGGTCCTTTCGGCAACCCTGAGCTTTGCGCTGCGGCTGGAAGGATTATCCCTCAATTCTGCTTCCTTAGGCACCAAGGGTTTGGGCGTGATAATTTCGATTTTACCCAGAGAGGCAAATCCCTTGAATTCCCATTTCACTACCCTGTCCTCCAACGAATGAAAAGAAATCACGCAAATCCTGCCAGACCTATTGAGTAATTCAACAGCCTTGGAGAGCGCTATTTTTAAATTCTCTAACTCTCTATTGACTGCGATACGCACAGCCTGGAAAGTCCTTGTTGCCGGATGTATGCGGTAATACCTGTACCTATGGGGAACGGCCATGCTGACGATCCTGCTCAACTGAAGCGTGGTGGCGATAGGGCATTTCTCCCTTTCTTTCACCAATAGACGGGCGATGCGGTTATGCCACCTCTCCTGTCCGAAAGACCAGAGCATATCGGAGATCTCCTCTTCATTAAGGTTATTTATAAGATCGTACGCGGAGATATAGCCATTCCTGTCCAGCCTCATATCCAAAGGGCCTTCATATTGAAAACTGAATCCTCTGGAGGGATCTTCCAGTTGAAAAGAAGATATGCCCAAATCAAAGAGTATACCGTCGGCCTTCTTGATATTTAAGTTATTCAGTATGGCGTCGATATCCATGAAGTTCCCGTAGACATACTCGCAGGTTTGCCCGTACGCATGCAGCCGCTGCCGGGCCATAGCCAAAGAATCCTGATCCCGGTCAATACCGATAAGCCTGCCTCCGGGCATAATGCGTTCTATAATGCTCTCGCTGTGTCCGCCTGTGCCGATGGTAGCATCGACTATGGTTTTGCCCGGACCTAAATTAAGATAATCCAGAATCTCCTGGAGCATCACAGGAGTATGTATTTTAGCTTTCACTTAGATATCTATTAACTTCTCGGCAATCTCCTCAAACGTTCCTTTTGAGCTTCCGTAAAAAGACTGCCATTTATCCTTGGACCAGATCTCGATTCTGTTGGATACGCCTACTATAATTACGTCTTTCTTTATCTCGGCAAAGTCTTTGAGGTATTGAGGCATAAGTATCCTACCCTGCTTATCAGGCACGACTTCCGCTGCCCCGGAAAAATATAGCCGGTTGAAAGTGCGGGATTCCTGCTTGGTAAAAGAGATGGCCTTAAACTTATTCTCCTGCACCCGCCACTCTTCTTCGGAAAACATAAAAAGACACTTATCTAATCCGCGCGTCACTAAGAACTTTTCTACAAAATGAGCTTTGGCAACTTCACGAAATTTGGCAGGTAATATAAGACGACCTTTACGGTCTATTGAATGGAGATACTCCCCGTAAAACATATTTTAGCTTCCCCCACATTACTCCACTTTTATCCACTTTGTATCACAAGTATAGACAAGATTCCTATTTTTGTCAAGATAAAAATTTACCTAACATAATAAACCACAACAACTAGGGGGTATTAGAGGTATTAACAGGCATATCTTGGGGTAAGCCTAATGGAGGGAAAAGATACTTTTAGCGGTAAGAATGTCTTTTTTGATCTGCTTAACCAGCGACTCTACTGAAACAAACTTCCTCTCTCGTCTTATCTTTTTGATAAATTGTACCTGCAGGTCCTGGCCATAAATATCCCTGCGCAAACCAAAAAGGTGTACTTCTATCTTTCTGGGCTTTTTGTTTTTAATCCCCAGGCTTTGTTTTATAATGGTCGGCCTTGTTCCGACATAACAAACAGCCGGGAATTTTCTATTGTTTAATATGGCCCTGGCCGCATATACCCCCGAAGGCGGAATAACTTTGTGATGGGGATCTATGTTGGCAGTGGGCAGGCCCCATCTCTTCGCCAGGGAATCCCCTCTCTTAACCGTCCCCAGTACGCTGACTGGATTACCCAGCAGGAATTCCGCTGTTTTCAACTTTCCGGAATTGATTAGTTTGCGTATATAGGTACTGCTTATCTGGCGGCCTTTAATCTTGATTGCATCATAAAGACGCAGCGTAAACCTGCGTGAACGCGAAAGCTTGAGCAAGAGACGGGAATCTCCTTTTGCGCCCCGGCCAAAACGGAAATTCTCGCCCACATAGATATATCCGGCGCCCAGCCTCTTGAGTAAGAAATCGTTGACAAATTTCTCTGCGCTCATAAGCGAGAATGCCTTATCGAACCTGATAACTACGCAGATATCTATACCGATCTCGCCGATCAAATTCAGCCGGTGCTCTAAAGAATAGAGCGTCTCTTCCTTCTGCGGATGCGGCCAGAATGTCACCACTATACTCCTGGCATTTATTGCCCTGGCCTTATTCACTACATCCTGCAAAATACGGCGGTGCGCAAGATGCACGCCGTCAAATACCCCCAGGGCAACCACAGCATTAGGCTGCCTCCTGATCCCGGAAAGAGATGAAATCACCTTCATCTGGAGCTCTCTCTGATTGTTTTTAAAACCCGCCTCACTACCTCTTCGCCTTTACCTTTGATGGTGCAGCCGCTGGCAGTCCTGTGGCCGCCTCCGCAGAAAGAACGGGCGACCCTGTTCACATCTACCCTGCCCTCAGACCTGAGATTAACCCTGACCTCGCCCCTCTTTTTAAAACCCTCACGGAAGAGGACTGCTACCTCCACTCCCTTGACGCTGCGCATCAGACTCAAGAGGTATTCGCTCAAATCAAAGGCAGAACTCTCTGATTCCTGGAAATCATGCTTCAGATGTAACCAGACGACCTTGCCTGAACGGTCGCGCTTCATGGTAGACAATATATCTCCTAATATCTTCATCTGGCAGAAAGGAACGTTGCTATAAGCCTTCTTGTAAACCCCCGCCACATTCAGGCCAAGGCTCAAGAGCTCGGCTGCCGCCCTGTGTGTCGCGGGGCTGGTATTGGAATAATGAAAGGATCCTGTATCCGTGAGTATTCCTACATATAAAAGCATGGCAGTCTCTTTATCCAGGCTGACGCGCATTTCTTTAAAAAGCCCGTAGACCATCTCTGAGGCTGATGAAGAATGCGGTTCTACCCAGTTGACCTGCGCGAATATCGAATTACTGATATGATGATCGATATTAAGGACCTGCTTACCGGGAGAGCTCAAACCAGCTACCCTGCCGCACCTGGAAAGATCAGAACAATCCAGGGTTGCAAAACAATCGAAAGAAAACTTTTTCAGGCCATCCTTAAATCTTTTGATCTTTTTTATCCCGGGGAGAAACGCGTATTCAAGAGGGGTATTATCTTCGTTTACGATGACTGCCTGTTTACCCAGCCTCTTAAGCAACCTGTAAAATGCCAGCTCCGAGCCCAAGGCATCTCCTTCGGGGCTGGTATGAGTGGTTATTAAGAACCTGCTATTTTTTCTTACGCACTCTGCTGCTTTTTTTAGGCTCATCCTGCACCCCTATCTCATTAAGTAGCTTTTGGATATGTATGCTATACTCTGTAGTCTTATCTTCCTGAAAGGCGAACTCGGGAGCAAACCTCAGGTTGATCCTTTCCGAAACCAACTTACGGATAAACCCCAAGGCAGAGTCCAGGGCCTCTTTAGTCTTGCGGTAGTCCTCTTCTCCTCCCAATACGCTAAAAAAAACTTTGGCATAACTTAAGTCATGCGTTACCTCAACCTTGGTGATAGTCACGAACCCAACGCGAGGGTCATTTAATTCTTCGTGTATAATAAGGCTGATCTCCTTCCTTATCGCTTCTGCTACTCTGTCTTGTCTTGACATCTCATCTCCCCTGTAAGCTAACGACGGATAATCTTTTTAATCATGCCCAGCTCTTCCTCCCGGGTATTGACCAGGCCGTTGAGCTTGGCGCGCAAGACCTGACTGAATATCTTCTGGTAATGCGGACCGGGCTTAAGGCCGAGCTGCGCTAACTCATCTCCGCCGATAGAGATACGCGTGCCGTTATAAACCTTAAGGAATCCCAGGATATGTTTTCTTAAGGCAGCGTTTTTATACTTAGCCTGCAAAAGAATAATCACTTCGTAGCTCAACGGCTCTAGCCGGCTAAAGACTCTGGAAGGAAGGGTTTTTTGCGCGCTCAAATCCCTGATAAACGGGGAAGAGATTTTCTTATACGACAATATTCTTTTCTCTTCTCCCCTGCGAAAAGCAAAATCCCTGCAGATAGATCTGACTGCCGCGTTGTCAACGCCATCAAGCAGCGCCATAAAATAAATCAGCCAGGTATCGAGCCTGCGATTTGCGGGAAATTTTTTCTGAAAACAGCTGATCTCGTTTCTTACTGAAGTAAGCAGGGCATAGGTCCTTTTCGACACTGACAGGCGCCGGCTCACAAAAGTAAAACCGGTTAAACTATTGAGGCGTTTAATTGACTTAAAGGGATCTTTTTCTTTCAAGAACAGTATCAATTCGTCACGCAGCCTGTGCGGCTGGACCTTTTCTAAAACCCTAAGCGTCCTGGCCTCTTTTAAATATCGCAGGGTATCCTTTTCGATCCTGAAATCATAACGTTGTTCAAAGCGCACAGCCCGCAAGATTCTGGTCGGATCATCTATGAAACTCAAAGCATGCAATACCCGTATCTTCTTACGGGAAATGTCGGCAGCGCCATCAAAGAAATCCAGGAGCTCTCCGAAATTACCCCGGTTTATGCTTATCGCCATAGCGTTAATACTGAAATCCCTCCTGGCCAAGTCGTCTCTAATGTTGCCCCTCTGGACTGCCGGTAAAGAAGCGGGTTGCGGATAGGTTTCTCTACGGGTAGTGGCGACATCAACTTTCAATTCAGGATTTATAAAAACTGTAGCAGTGCCAAATCTTCTATGGGAGATAAATTTCACCCCGGACTCACCGGCTATATACTCAGCTAACCGTATGCCATCCCCTTCAACAACAATATCCAGGTCCAGGTTAGGAACGCCAAGCAACAGGTCGCGCACAAAACCGCCTACCAGATATGCGGTCATATTGTGCCTGCCGGCAATATCTCCTGTTTTCGCTATGAAATCAAGTATTTGCGGTGAAATATTTTTCAGGTATTTTTTCATTGTCTATGGCCGCGGGTGAAACGTGCGGTGTATGGTCTTAAGCCTGTCCTTGCTGATATGGGTATAAATCTGCGTAGTAGAGATATTAGCGTGCCCCAGCATCTCCTGTACTGAACGCAGGTCTGCCCCCCTCTCCAGCAGGTGCGTGGCAAAAGAATGCCTTAAGATGTGCGGTCTTATCGGTTTTTTAATCCGCGCCTCTTTAGCGTATCTTTTGATAATCTTCCAAAGTGACTGCCGGGATATTTTTTTACCGGAACGGTTAAGAAAAATGAACTCGCTTTCTTTCTGTTTAAGCATATGTTTGCGTGCGGCATCCAGGTATCTCTTCAGGCTGCTTATCGCTTTCTTGCCTAAAGGGATTATCCTTTCCTTATTGCCCTTGCCGATACAGCGCAAAAACCCTACCTCCAGGTTGACGTTAGCAGATTTTAAATTAACTACCTCGGAGACGCGCATGCCGGTGGCGTAGAATGTCTCCAGGATCGCCTTATCCCTTATGCCCTGCGGATTCTTGATATTAGGCTGGCTAAGCAAGGCATCCACTTCGTTAAGAGAAAGCGTCTCTGGTATCTTCTTCCATAATTTAGGCGAATCTATAAGGCTCGTAGGGTCAGTTTTGAGTATCCTCTCCCTTACCATAAACCTATAGAATACCTTGATGGCTGCAAGCCTGCGCGCTACCGAATTAGGGGATATCCCCCTTTCTTTCTGATTGAGCATAAAATCGATAACCTCATTCTTTGTGGTCTTGGAAAAAGTGTCTATATGAAGTGCCGTAAGAAATTCTATGTAGTGTTCGAGGTCTTCCTTGTAAGAAATAATGGTATTGCGGGAAAGCCCCCGCTCAACGGATAAATAGCTTAAAAATGTATCTACCAATTCTTTCATTTTAAGATAAGAAGGGATTACTTCTCTTCTCTTCGCCTATGGTAGTACTGGGCCCATGCCCGGGATAGACCACGGTGTCGTCGGAAAGGACGAAGAGCCTTTCTTTTATGGATCTAATGAGTGAGCCTTCATCAGCCCCGGGGAAATCCGTCCTTCCTACTCCCTGGCAAAACAAGGTATCTCCGCTGAATAAAATCTTATTGACCGGCTTCTTAAGCAACAGGCAGATGCCTCCGGGAGTATGCCCCGGGGTATGGATAATCTCAAGTTCTATCTCGCCCAAAACAATCTTTTCTTTGTCTTTCAGCGTTTTTATTTCAGAGTTGGCGGCATAAGATAAATTAAGCCATTCGGATAAATTGAGCCGGGGATCTTTTAATAAGGCCAGGTCTTCCTGGTGTATGTATACCGGCACGGCGAATTTATCGTCGCAGCCGATATGGTCAAAGTGGGCGTGCGTATTGATAATAAAGGCCGGTTTCAATTTGTGTTTATCCAGCGCCTTTCTTATCTTGGCCTCCTGGTCTCCGGGATCAACGAGTATTGCCTCAGCGCCGCGAGATGAGGCTAATACATAACAATTTACCTGAAATGAACCCACGCAAAGAGCCTCCAGTATCATATAAGAGAATCCTTTACCTGAGGATAAGAAAACTGCCTGAGTATGTTCATTTTAATACGCTCCGCGCTGTAATGATGCCTGGTTGAATCTCTGCCGTATATGTCCTTGATGATCAATCCCTGAAGTTCCTTTAGTTTAGTTATGTAGACATCCATTTTTTTCTGTTTTTCAGCGTTCAATAACGACCTCATTTGCCCCAGGTTAGATAAGGCCTCATTTACACAACCCACCTGTTTTTTATGATTGGTGCTGCCTGACAAAGACTCGATAAGCTCATCCTGCCAAGATTTCCAGTAGAGCATGTATTGACGGTACTCCTCTTCCTTTGTAAGCTGCGGCTTCTTGTATTCTTCTGGGGTCAAAACCATTTCTTCCCGCGGCAGACTGTCTTTTTTGGACTTACGGGTAAACTTACGCACAAAGGCCTCGCATCCTAACATAGTAACAAGCAACAGGTAGCAGGTAACAAGTAAAACAAGTCTGGATTTGGCATTTGAGATTTGGGATTTCACTTTAGCATCTCCTTGAATTCCTTCTCGTCAATAATTTTTACGCCCAAGGCCTTGGCCTTATCGTATTTAGACCCGGGGTTCTCGCCTATAACCACAAGGTCTGTCTTTTTGCTCACACTGGAAGATGTTATGCCTCCGTTTTTACGGACTACCTCTTCTGCCCGGCTGCGGCTGAACTCCTTCAGCTCTCCGGTAAAAACTATAGCCTTACCCAAGAAGAGAGCGCCTCCCGCAGGAGAGACCTCCTCTTTAAGGCTCAGGCCCAGCCTGGCCAGCTCCCTGACCAGATCCTTGATCTGAACCTGGGAGAAATACTCCCTGATAGAAGAAGCCATCACCGGGCCAACCTCATATATGGCATCCAGGTTTTCTTTTTTTGCCGACACCAGGCCCTCTATACTCCTGAATTGACCGGCCAAGACGTATGCCGCCTTTTCTCCTACGTGACGGATCCCTAAAGCGTAAATAAAACGCGAGAGCGGCTGATTCTTGCTTTCTTCTATTCCCAAAAGCAGGTTATCGACTTTCTTTTCTTTGAATAATTCCAGTCTTGATAAATCTGCCTCAGTCAATTTGTATATATCGGCTATGCTGGAGACTAGTTTTAAATTTACCAGCTGCTCTACCACTGCCTCCCCCATTCCTTCTATATCCATCGCCGAACGAGAAGCAAAATGCAGGAGGCTCCTCTTAAGCTGCGCCGGACAAGAAGGATTTATGCAGCGGTACGCTACATCCGCTTCTTTCTCTTTTACTATCTTTCCCCTGCAAACCGGGCAAAACGCAGGCACGCTGAAATCTTCCCTGCCCAGACTCTTTACCACTTTTACCACTTTGGGAATAACCTCTCCCGCCCTCTCTATTAACACGCGGTCGCCTTTTCTGATCCCCAGGCGTTTAATCTCATCAAAGTTATGCAGGGTGGCATGTCTTATAGTCACCCCGGCGCATTCTACCGGAGCTAATTCTGCCGTGGGAGTCAGCACTCCGGTTCTTCCTACGTTAACCTTTATATCCAGAACTTCGGTAATCGCCTGCTGAGGAGGAAACTTATAGGCAATGGCCCAGCGCGGGCTCTTGGAGGTAGCGCCGAGCTTTTTCTGCTGCGGGAAGCTATTCAGCTTAATAACCACCCCGTCTATATCGTAGGTTAATTTCTCTCTTTTCTCCTGCCAGTTTCTGCAATACGCCATAACTTCATCCATATCTTTGCACAGCCTGGAACTAGGATTGACGCGCAACCCCCAGTTTTTAAGTTGTTCCAGAAATTCCCATTGGCTGGATACCTCTAATTTTTTATGCGCCCCCAGGGAATGGGCAAAAAAACTCAACCGCCTCCCAGAAACTATCCCTCTATCCAGCAGCTTAAGCGAACCGCTGGTGGCATTACGTGGATTGGCAAATAGCTCTTCTCCTTCCTGCTCCTTCTGGCGGTTAAGGGCAAGAAAATCTCCTTTTTCCATATACACCTCTGCGCGTATCTCAACAAAGGCAGGAATATTGCCGCCCCTAAGCAGCAACGGTATGGCTCGTATAGTCTTTAAGTTCTCAGTGACATCCTCTCCCGTAGTTCCGTCCCCGCGGGTAGAGCCTAAAACAAGCCTCCCTTTCTCGTAAACTATATTCGCGCTCACCCCGTCAATCTTTAGCTCCACCACATACTCCAGCGACGATCCCCTGCCTAAGCCTTTATGTACGCGTGCCTCCCAATCCTTTAATTCGTCGAAAGAATACGTGTTGTCCAGGGAGAGCATCTTTTCCCGGTGCACGGCAGTACCAAAACCAGGCAAGATACCGCCGCTTACGCGCACGGTCGGAGAATCATCTGACTTAAATTCAGGGTGTTCGTCTTCCAGTTCTTTGAGTTTGCGCATTAGAAGATCATATTCCCTGTCAGAGACCTCCGGACGGCTGAGGACATAATACTTGTAATCGTGTTCCCTGATCTGACCCCGCAGGCCTTCTATCTTTTTTTGTATATCTTTAGACATATCTACCTGCCCACTAAAATCCTGTCTCCCAAGAATACCGGCAAACCCGAAGCCAAAATCTTCTCCCTGGCAGCCTTAACATCGTATTCTATCCTTTTAATCCAGATTTTTCTCTTGCGCGTATCATATACGCAATATGTTGCC
>CAZKQC010000036.1:0-10169 GCA_964554825.1 uncultured Planctomycetales bacterium | reverse complement strand
ATCCAGGGTAGAGTGCTCCTTCTTACTATCAGATGGGTTAATAGTTACTGCTCCTCTGATGTCCAGGCTCGTAGTTGTCTCAATGGCGTACGCAAAATTACCGGCATCAGGCTTGGTTGTTACCTCAACTACTTCAGCCGTTATTCTGCGCGTAACTGTCCCGCCGGAAGGCATGCTTACCGAACCTGTAGAATTTATTGTGTAAAGGTTAGTAGTGGCGTTGATGGTTTCCACCGCGCCCCGCGTGGTGTATGTATAATTAGCATTATTATCCAGTAGGGTTGCGTTGGTGATATTAAACGCAGGGGTGAGGTCAATAGCCCGGGCAATTCCTGCCTCTGCCAGCCAGAATGCCCGGATAGACTCTACGTATCGCTTAGTCAGGGTATTCTCATTAATGCTCTTAAAATAAAAAGATGAGGCTAACACAGAGAGTACCAGGATAATTACCAGGCCAAAAACCAGCACTGCGCCTCGGTTATTCATTCCTCACCTTTACCTCTTCGGTCAAGTTATAGCTTAAGACACGGCCCTGCTTTGCCTGGTTTTCTCCTGCAATAACAATAACCACCCTGCCGTTACTGGCCTGAA
Source organism: uncultured Planctomycetales bacterium (assembly GCA_964554825.1). Lineage (GTDB taxonomy): Bacteria > Omnitrophota > Gorgyraeia > Gygaellales > Profunditerraquicolaceae > VGKF01. Next base: position 9,578 of record CAZKQC010000036.1, on the reverse strand, counting down.
GCGTATCTTTAGTCAAAGGCACCACACTTTCGTCGCTCGTATCCACGGTATAAAAAGGAGCAGCCGTGATATTATAAAAGTTCCTGCTTGATAAGACCGCGCCGGCAGAGTTAAGAATATTGCGCACCAGCGTAGTATTTGCCGCGCTGTAGTTATATTCCGTAAAGTTAGCCTCTAATTCATAGTTGGCATTCGTAACATTCCATCTTTGGACCGGCCTGAATTTTGTATATGTAGTCGTAGGGACGGGTTCACTATTCACGATTTCCTGGGTGACGGTTTTACGGAAATCTCTAGCCACTATATCAAGCACTCCCCGCACATTCGCCTGCAGGTCTACCTGGGCCGTGCTGATAGATTTGCTGTTTTCACCGACGGTCAAAGTCACCGAAAGCGCTGCCATTACCACGCCGATAATCAGGGTACTGGCAAGCGCCTCAACAAGGGTAAAGGCCCTAATCTTGACCGAAGATCCGGGTAGTAAGCACATACGACCTCGTTCTCCTTCTTTTATCAGTCCAGCTGACACTTACCGTTACCTCCTTGACCCTGCTGCCTATCGATGTCGCCGCAGGTACCAGGATAGTCTCATCCTGCAAATTGGCAAAATTAGGAGGAGCATAATCCCCTATTATATCACTAAACGCCCGGCCTTTAATCTGCTCAAGCACGTATTGCGCGTCATTGGCTGCGGTAAGCAACTCTTTGTTCGATGCGTTTAAAAAAATGCAATTCACGAAGGTATACAGGAGTGCCGTAATAGCAATAAGCAAAAGTGCTGAGGTAAAGATCACCTCTAATAATGTCAATCCAGATACCGCAGGCTTATTACCTTTAAGATATTTCATACTATTCCTTTTTACTGCATTCCTCAAAGACAAGCGAACCTCCGGTGACCACGGTATAACTCATCCTGCCCGTAAGCTTACACCTTGCCGGAAGAGCAGAACAGCTGTAGCTTGAGGGTTCCAGCCTCTGGCAGCTGTAATTATAGCCTTTTACCGGCGATTCGCTGATATAGTTCTGGTTCAGGTAGTGGGGGGTAGTCTTTACCAAAATAGAAAGGTTGGCGGGGAAAAGGCCTTTATTATCTCTGGCATAGTTTTCCAGCGCCGTGGAGATCATTTTCAAGTTAGTGAGCGCACTGGACTCGTTCTGCGCCATGCTTATCTTGATAATTTGTTCTACGGTAGTCCTTAGAAGAAGCGCAGTGATAGCAATAACAATCATTATGGTAACAAAACTTCGCGCCTTGTTATTTATCATATCCTAAAATATATCCTAACATAGCTTATCTTAAATAGATACAATAAATTCTAACATAAAAAAAACTTTTCGCAAGTGAAAAAAAAGGAACCGTTTCTTTTTTGGAAACGGTTCCTTTTTACTTTTTAAGATGAGTTTGTTTTAGAGTGCGGTAAATGCCGTACACTCTGCCTGAGTTGTCGGAGTTGATCCAGCAGCATCAACCCTGACTACGCCATCTGAACCTACGCAGAAAGAACGCACACCCGTAACGTTAGGGGTCTGAGGCGCTGCATAAGAAAAGAAGTCAGCAGCTAAACCAGTCCCTCCCATCCCATAGACGTAACCGTTCTTGGTACAAGTCGCAGTAGCACATCCTATCGTTCTATCGACATAGGGAGGCGTGGGAGCGCCCAGGTTATCCAAGGTCAACGGTAATGCACCGGTAGCAGACCAGAAACTCTGCGCAGCAGTAGAAAGCGTATGAACGTTAGAGATTGCTGCTCCTTCGTTAGCATTCAAGCGCGCACGCAGCAGGTTAGGTATAGCTATAGCCGCTAATAAGGCGATAATAGCTACTACAATCATGATTTCGACAAGCGTAAAACCTTTCTTCATGTTGTAATACCTCCTTTCTAAGGTATGATTGACTTTTTGCGCTTTTTGTTTAACTCCTTGTATTCTAATCGGATAAATTATAACCTTAGCTTAATTCACTTACAAGAAGCCAACTCCTAAAGCGCAGCCTACCTTATCCTTAACGTTATTTTTATACCACCTCCTTTCGCATTTGTCAAGAAAAGTTTCATTAATAATGGAACTTTTCTTGGCCCTGCGGCATTGCCGCAGGGCCTAACGTAAAAAAAACCTATCCCCCCTTTTTCGCCTGCAAGTAAACCAGGCTGCCTTAATCTTATTCCCTGTTAAGGCCGGAGAATAGGTATCTTTCTAGCGTCTTCTTTAATTTTATTTATAAAAACAGTCTTCGCTCTCCCTATCCTTCCGCAAAACTGCCTTTCTATTAAAGTATAGCATATAATTATATGATTGCAAGCAACCCTATAGGGAGTTTGACCTGAACCATTCTATGGTCCGGCTAAGCCCTTCTTCAAGCTCTATCCTGGGCCGCCACTTAAGCAGCCTGGCGGCCTTTCTGATATCAGGCCTCCTCTGCCTGGGGTCATCCTTGGGCAGGGGCTTGTAAATAATCCTGCTCCTTGTATTATTTAACCTTAAAATCAGCCTGGCAAGCTCCATTATGGTAAACTCATTGGGATTGCCTATATTGATAGGCTGGTTTAAAGGAGAGAGCATTAGTTTATAGATACCGTCTATAAGGTCGCTGACATAGCAGAAGGAACGAGTCTGAAGCCCCCTGCCATAAACGGTAATGGGTTTATTATGCAGGGCCTGATATATAAAATTAGGGACAACCCGGCCGTCATGTATCCTCATGCGCGGGCCATAGGTATTAAAAATACGCACAATCTTTACGTCTATCCTGTGCACCCTCAGGTATGCCATGCAGAGAGCCTCGGCAAAACGCTTTGATTCATCGTAACAGCCGCGCACACCAACCGGATTAACATTCCCCCAGTATTCCTCAGGTTGAGGATGGATGAGGGGGTCTCCATAGACCTCGGAAGTAGAGGCAAGCAGGAATATCGCCTTCTTCTCTTTTGCCAGGCCCAGGGCGTTGTGCGTGCCCAAAGAGCCGACCTTAAGCGTCTGAATGGGAAATTTAAGATAGTCATCCGGCGAGGCGGGAGAGGCAAAATGCAGGACATAATCAACCTTCCCTTTAAGATCGATATATTTAGTAACATTGTGTTTTATAAAAATGAAGTTCTTATCTTTAAACAGATGCTCTATATTCCTGGGGTTTCCGGTAATGATATTATCCATACAGATAACTTTGAAACCTTTCTGTATCAGCTTATCGCACAAATGAGATCCCAGGAATCCTGCTCCGCCGGTAACAAAGGCTGTTTTTTTCTTAGACATTTTTTTTAAAATACTCCAGAGTTAATTTTAACCCCTCGATAAAATCTACTTTTGGCTTAAAGCCCAAAGAGCTCCTTGAGCTTGACAGGTCAGCCAAGGTCCTGTAGACGTCTCCCGGCCGTACTTTAAGGAAAACCGGCTTAATATCTTTACTCAGCAGCCTGTTTAATATCCTTACTAAATCCAGAACACTGTAATCCCTGCCGCTGGCAATATTAAAAACCCTGCCCTGGAGAGTCCTTTTTCCGGCAGCCATTATATTTGCCTCGACGACATTCTGGATATAGGTAAAATCGCGCGATTGTCTTCCTGTTCCGTATATGGGAGGAGGCTCGTCCTTTAGCATAGAGCAGATAAACTTGGGGATAACCACCGCATACTCATCATCCACTGATTGCCTGGGCCCAAACACATTAAAATAACGCAAGGATACGGTAGGGAGCTTATAATGGTAGCTGAACATCTTACAATAATGCTCGCCGGTCAGCTTAGTCAAGGCATAAGGAGAGATAGGCCCCGGGAGAAAGGTCTCTTTTTCCGGAAAAACCCTTACATCGCCATAGATAGAGCTTGATGAGGCAAAGACAAAAACCTTAACTTTATTTTTTACCGCCGCCTCTAAAAGATTCAGGGTCCCCTGTATATTTACCTCGTTATACTCCTGCGGTTTCAGAAGGGACTTGGGCACGCTCCTTAACGCCGCCTGATGCAGGATAAAATCAATACCTTTTGTGGCTTTTATGCACGCGCTTTTAGAACGTATATCCGCGGCAATTAAATCTATGCGGCCGCAAAGGCCTTTGAGGTTCTCTTTCCTGCCGCTTGAAAAATTATCCATGACCCGAACAGCTTGCCTTCTGGAAACCAGCGCCTCTGTTATATGAGAGCCAATAAAACCTGCGCCTCCCGTAACCAGAAACCTGCTCATAGCCTGTGCACCTTTCTATCTTTTATGTCTTTGTAGACGTTACGCGTATCAAAGATAAGCCTGGAGTTCTTTAAGATAAGTTTATAGTCAAGTGAAGAATGTTCTGTGGCGATAATCACGCAGGAGAATTTAGCCAGGGTTACGCTATTTAATAGAATAGATTTAAGATTGATATGATCCAGCCTTAAATAAGGGATCAGGGGGTCATAGTAGGAAACCGCATATCCGTCCTTCTTAAGAAGTTCGATTATATCGATGGCAGGAGACTTTCTAAGGTCCTTTATATCCTTTTTATAAGTAACCCCGATAACCAGGATATTTTTAGCTGATTTTTTCTTCTCCATAACATGGCCTAAGCGACCGACTATATAACCAGGCATATGCGAGACAACATCGGAGGCAAGTTTAATGAAACGTGAGTTAAAACCGTGATGCCTGGCCTTCCAATAAAGATACAAGGGGTCCTTAGGTATGCAATGCCCTCCCACCCCGGGCCCGGGATAAAACGGCATGAAGCCAAAGGGCTTGCTCTTGGCTGCCTCGATGATCTCCCAGATATCAATACCCATCTTATGGGCCATCATCGCCAGCTCATCGATCAGCCCTATATTGACCAGGCGAAAAGTATTCTCCAGCAATTTCACTGCCTCCGCCACTCTTGCCGATGAGACAGGGACAACCTTTTTAATCACTTGGGCGTATAACAATGCCGCTAAGGAGGTTGCGTCCTGGTCTATCCCGCCTACCACCTTTGGGATAGCAGAAACCGGATAAGCTTTATTGCCCGGGTCTATCCTCTCGGGAGAAAAACAAAGATAAAAATCTCTACCGTGGCGCATCCCGCTATTCTCAAGCAACGGCAGGATAACCTCCTCGGTGGTCCCCGGATAAGTAGTGCTCTCCAACACCACCAGGCTCCCCTTCTTAATATTCTTTGAAATGGATTCTACCGCCTGTTTGATATAGGAGATGTCCGGAGAGTACTTTCTTTTTAACGGAGTGGGGACGCAGATCAACACGACATCAGCCTGTTTTAAAACCTTGAAGTCCTCGCAGGCCTGGAATTTCTTCGAAGCTATAACCCCCTTTAGTTCCTGCGCGCTGACATCGGTGATATAAGACTCTTTTTTCTTGATGCGGGAGATTCTTTCCCTATCTACATCTATCCCCGAGACAAAAAAACCCTTCTTGGCAAAGGCTATGGCCAGGGGCAGGCCAACGTATCCTAAACCCACTACCGCAATCCTTATCTTTCTGCCCAGGATTTTCTTTTTAAATTCCCGATAAAAATTATTCATCCGCTATTCGCTATTAAAACTTATTTCTTAAGCTCTCTTCTCCTGCCTATCCCCACGTAGGTAAACCCCAGTTTTTCCATCCTTTTGGGGTCATAAATATTGCGGCCATCGATAACGAGCGGCCTCTTCAACAACTTCTTTACCCTGGAGAAATCAAGCTCCTTGAACTCATCCCATTCTGTAACCACAAGAAGACAGTCGCTCCCCCGGCAGGCCTCATAGGGATCATTGCAGAACTTAACTTTTTTTCCTAAAACAGCTTTAGCCTTCTCCATAGACGAAGGGTCGTAGACCTTGATTTTAGCACCCTCAACCTGCAAGGCCTGGATTATCTCTATGGCAGGCGCGTTACGGATATCGTCGGTATTAGGCTTAAAAGAGAGCCCTAATATGCCTATGCTCTTCTCTTTGAGAATCCAGAGCGCGTCTTTTATCTTGCTTAAGAAAAACGCCTTCTGCTGCTGATTAATCTCACGGGCAGCTTTAAGCAGTCCAAAATCATACCCTAGCTTTTCGGATATGGTCACAAAGGCATCCAGGTCCTTAGGGAAACAGGACCCGCCGTAACCTAAGCCGGCATTCAGGAAATTCGGCCCGATCCTTTTGTCTAACCCCAGGCCGCAGGCTACCTCCACTACGTCCGCCCCTACCTTTTCGCAGATGCGCGAGATGGCGTTGATAAAAGATATCTTGGTAGCCAGGAATGAATTAGAGGCGTGCTTGATAAGCTCCGCTGATTTAATATCCGTAATTACTATGGGCGCGTTCAGCGGCCGGTATAAATTAACCAGGATATCCCGGGCAGTCTTTGACTCGACACCTATGACAATCCTGTCCGGGTGCATGAAATCTCCTATTGCCTGGCCTTCTCTGAGGAATTCAGGGTTAGAGGCAATATCAAACTTCACCTTATGTTTTATATAGGTCGCGATGGTCTGCTTTACCCATTTCCCGGTTTCAACCGGGACTGTGGATTTCTCGACTATCAGGCGGTAGCCGTTCAAATTCTGGGCAATATTACGCGCGACATTCTCTATGTAAGTGAGGTCTGCCTCGCCGTTCTCTAAGGAAGGGGTACCTACGGCAATAAAGATGACCTCCGAAGCTAAAACCGCTTCTTTAATGCTGGAGGTAAATTTAAGCCTCTTCTTTTTGACATTGCTCATTATCAGTTCCTTAAGCCCCGGTTCATAGATAGGTATGACGCCTTTTTTCAGACCCTCTATCTTCTTGCTATTATTATCCGCGCAGATAACCCTGTTGCCCAGCTCGGCAAAGCAGGAGCCGGTAACTAACCCCACATATCCGGAACCAATAATCGAAATATTCATATGAATCCTTTCCTAATATTATATTTATTGCCCTGCCCCGGACTTCGGACCGTGATAACTTTGGTTTACGTTAATCTCCATCTCGGGAAAGGCCTTTAATCTAAAGATCAACCAGATACTTTCTCCTTCTCCTCTTTTAACATTATAGGTAATATCCATCTGCCAGCAATGCAGGTCGCGGGATACGGTATATTCCTGCTCCTTAAGGCCCTTATCAGAGGTTGGGATATCCTTAAGAAAGAATCTTTCGTAAACAGAAAGTTTCCACTTCGGGTTCAGACTCCAGTTAAAACCGGTAGTTAATTCGTTGCTGGACTTACGCTGATAACGCTGGCCTATGCCGATAGAAAGATTTTTGTATAAACTAAAACTAAAATCATAGTTTGCGCTAGTAAAATAGTCATTGTAATGGCTATAGGTAGCATCGGTATCTAAACGCATCCAGGAATAAGGCAAGAGTGTCAAATCGAATAATAAATCTCCAAGCCTTCCCCCTGCGCCTTCCCTGGTCTTAAAGGTATAATTGCTATTTATCCTGAAATCAACCAGATCTACGCTCTTATTCTCGCGCTTGGTCTGCAGTTTATTAGAAAGCTCCAGGGTTGCGGCATTACTACGGGCTATGGATTCGATGCCGTTGTTATCGGGTATCTGCAGTAATTTATTGCTACCCACGCTGGGTTTATGGTTATAACTATAAGCTACAGTCGGAGTAATGATATGGCGCAGGCCGTTTATATCCATCCCTAAAAAGTTTGATTTCAGGTCGAAGATGCGGTAGAACTTGGTGCTGGCATCTGCACCGCTATAAAAAATGGTGCGGGGCGCAACGCTTGCGCCGCCGGAGCCTTTGTCATAGTAGGTTAAGCGGTTCATCACAAAAGGGGTCAGCTGTATAAAAGATACCCTCATAGGCAAAGAGAATTTATTGGTAGTATCCAACCTGTTCATGTTTATATCTTTTTGAATAGGACTTATATCTTGGTTTAATGATGCATATTTATAATTAAGGTTTGCTGCAGAGAAACTATTCTCTAAATAGACAGGGCTTTCTCCTATTTTCAAATTGGGTAAGCTGTATTTTATCTCCGGCAGCTTCTCCAATTGTTTGTACCAGCGGTTAATGCGTTTCTGTACCATGATGTCTATGCCGGAATACTGGAAATTATGATGCAGCTGCGTATAAGATAAAGGCTGAGAATCCTTTTCGTATTCGCGGAAGAAGTAATCCTTGAGCATATTATACTCGGAACCCAAAATCGTTCTCTTAGAGTCAGCAATCTTGTAATACTCCGAGACGATATTTGTCCTATCGTCTATATCCCACTGATGGCGCCAGCGGATCAAATACCTCTGGAAATCTGCAGGCGTATTCTGAGGAAGGTTTGTAGGTTCCTCATGCGAATAATAATATTTAAAATCACCCTTGCCTAAATTATCGCTCTTATAATTCGCGCCGAAGCCTTCGGCTATGCCCAGCTTAGAGCGTATATCGAAATAGATCCTGCCACTTACATTGTCGGTAAGCTTATAGCGCCAGGCAGTCAAGATATAGCCACCCCAATCTTTTCTCTTTCCCGGCATTACCTGCACATGCATAATCGGGTCTTTAAGGCTTTGATTATACTGAGGCAGGTACCCCAAGGGAACTCCCCTGACATACACCGTGGCGTCGCGGATCTGGACTTTATCTCCCGGGAAGAAATTCATGCGCCTGGACTTGAGGCGATAGTGCGGCTTGTTATAACTGCAGGTAGTCATGTAACCGCGCTTGGCAATAAACTCCGCGTCGCTTATCTTTTCTGCTTTCTCTGACCTGCCGAAATAAGGGTTGAGCCGGAAAGAGGGCTCCAGGATAACTCCTGTCTTAGCCTGAAAATTATATTTTATCTTCTCGCCCTCTATGACTCCTTTATCATCCTCCAGCCTGGCGCCTCCTTCTGCTACTCCCTCCTTAGTCTGGGTATTTACCACCAGCTTATTGCAGGTAAGCCTGGAGCCTTTATAAACTACCGCAACGTTGCCGGTAGCGGATATTTCTTTGCTATCGCTTAAGTATTCAACCGTATCCCCGTTTACGGTTATTGCCTGAGGTGTCTGCTCTTTCACCGGTTCATCCTCTGCGAGGGCTACGCAGGGATAGAATAACAGGGCAGCAGCGAAGATCATCCTGATTTTCCTAAAAAACAGCTTGGTCATTGTTTATCTCTTGGGGATTTTTTTATAATCTTCCAGGAATCTCTGCACACCCAGGTCCGTCAGGGGGTGTTTGATTAGCTGTTCGATAACCGCAAAAGGGATAGTGGCGATGTCAGCTCCGATCTGGGCCGCGTCCACCACATGCACGGGGTTACGTATCGAGGCAACGATTATCTTGGTATCAAATCCGTAATTGCTATAAATAGTCTTAATGCTCTTTATCAGGTCCATCCCCCTCTGGCTTATATCGTCGAGCCTGCCGATAAAGGGAGAGATGTAATCCGCGCCTGCCTTTGCGGCAAGCAGCGCCTGAGAGGAAGAAAAACAAAGAGTTACGTTTGTCTTAATCCCTTCTTGGGCTAACACCTTTACGGCTTTGAGACCTTCTTTAATCAAAGGAATTTTTACCACGATATTGGCGGCAATCTTGGAGATATCCCTGGCCTCGGAGATCATCTCTGTCGCCTCCAACCCTATAACCTCTGCGCTTACCGGCCCGGAGACTGCGGCGCATATCTCCTCTAAAAGCTGCCTCGCCGGCCTGTTCTCTTTAGCAATAAGGGTAGGGTTAGT
>CAZKQC010000035.1:0-10232 GCA_964554825.1 uncultured Planctomycetales bacterium | reverse complement strand
CCGGGCAGATAGCATACAATCCTGAAGGTTCTGTTTATTAACCAGTTCGGGCAGCCACTCAAACCCCCTTAATTTAGAAATAAGCCCGGGTATTTAAAGGAAAAGCGCCTTCCATAAGAGGCATCCTTTATCGCACAATAATAAATGGAACCCATCTTTATTATAGGCACAGAGCGATCAGGGACAAACTTACTCAGGCTTATCCTGAATTCCCATCCCAATATCTCCATACCTCACCCCCCGCACATTATGAAAAACTTTTTTAAGTTAGAGCCGCTATACGCTGATTTATCCCAGGACACCCATTTTAAGAAACTTATCCGGGATGTCGTTAAAATGGTAGAACTCCATCCTTACCCCTGGGAGATCAAGATTGATAGGGACGGGGTATTCCGCCAGGCCAGAGAAAGAAACCTGATTTGCATCTTCTTTGCCATATACGATCAGTATCTGGAGGGCGCTCATAAGAAAAGATGGGGCTGTAAAAGCACCTTTATGCTTTACCACGTAGCTTTGATTAGGCGGTATTATCCTTGCGCAAAGTTTATCTATATGGTCAGGGATGGGAGGGATGTTGCAGTATCCGCTAAAGAAACCATATTCAACCGCTATAACGTTTATTATACAGCGCGCTTATGGAAAAAAGAACAGCAGATTGGCATTTATTGGTTGAGCAAGCTTTCTAAGGAGGAGATGATTTTAATCAAATACGAAGATCTCCTGAGCAATACGGAAGAGGTAATCAGGTCGCTCTGTCTTTTTTTAAATGAGCCTTACCAGGAAAGCGTGCTCGGATTTTTCAATACCGCTGAGGCCAAAAAAAGCGGCAGCCTAAGCACCGCCTGGCGGAATACCTCCGGGCCGATATTAAAGGATAATTTCGGTAAATTTAGAACCGAACTAAAAACAAGAGAGATTGATTTGTTTGAGGCTATAGCCGCGCAGGAGCTCGACCATTTTTCTTATAAACTAACAAAGCCTTTTTATCTCCTGGAGGGCGTTCGCGCGCGCGGCGTAAAATTCAAGGTCGGCTATCTTATCGAAGAAGTCTTTCTCATGTTTAAAGTACAACTAAGGCATCTCTTTACCGACAAGAACAATTTCTTAAGATTTAAGAAATTCTGGTTTTTGAAGTTACTCAGAATCTCCAGGGCCCTGCTATGATTGCCGATGCAGAGAGAGTCTCAGACTATATCAAGAAGGTACTAGATTTTAGGGCAGAGGTTTTTGCTAAAATAATAAGTAAAAACAGCGAGCAGCTCTGGCGCAAGGCCTCCCTGGAAGACGTAAGGCGTGTTGTTGTTATCGCTGCCGCTTCCAGGTCGGGCTCAAGCTTGTTATTTGCCCTCCTTCGTAAAATACCGCAATTTTATTCCTTAAGCGGAGAAGGGGTTCCTTTTTATAAATTAAACGGTCTCACCTCCGATGTTTTTGTTTCCGAAGAGATCCCCAGGGAAGTTATAGATAAGGGTGAATACGCCTCGGGTATATCGCGTGATTTTTTGAGCGATTTTTCCAGCGAGGACCCGGGAAGCGACATTCTTAACGACGACCAACTATTAGACCGGTACATAGATGATCTTGCGCTGCGTTTTCCTTTGCAATGGCCTCAAGTCAGTTTTTCCTACGATAATTTTAAGGGATTAGCGACGCAGGCCTTTGATATTTATAAAAAAACCAGCCGAAAATTCTACGCGGATAAATTTTACCTGGAGCTGCTTTGGTTGTTGAGGCGCGAATATAAAGCCGTAAACCCTTATTATTATGATATTCCGGGAGAGCTCATTAAAGAGAAATTTCCTGCGCTCCGGGTTCCCCTGGGGCCGCCAAACGACGACCTTACGCTTGAAGAGCCCCCTTTTATTTTATTATCCCCCCGCAGCAAAATAGACGAGGCTGACCTTTCTGGAAAGACACTTCTTTTAAAATCATCGGCGGATTGTTATCGTATGCGTTTTATCGAGAAGCTCCTGCCGAAAGCCGATATTAAGATTATTTATTTAGTCAGAAACCCGGCCGCCTCTATTAACGGCTTGTATGATGGATGGCTGCACAGAGGCTTTTTTTCTTATAATTTAAAAAATTTTTTTAAAACCAAAAAAGGCAGTGAACCAAAAACGCTTAGAATCTTGGGCTATTCGGATAAATATGAATGGGGCAAGCGGTGGTGGAAATACGATTTGCCTTCCGGCTGGCAGGATTATGCGCAGAGCCGCCTGGAAGAAGTGTGCGCTTTTCAGTGGCTTTCTGCCAATAAGGCCATACAGGAGTATTTGGATAAGAGCAGGCAGGAGAGTTGTCTGGTCCGCTATGAGAATATCATTGCTGGCCCCGAATCCAGGTCCGCTGAGATAGAAAAAATTTTCTCCTTTATCGGAATAAACCGCGATGCTATCGGTCAGCTGGGGCTTGATAAACTACCCGTAGTTCAGGCTACACATCTGCCTATCCCAGAGAGGTGGAGGAAAAGAGAAGGGGTTATCCTGCCGCTTATCGAGAACCCTAAGATAGCGAAGATGTGCAACCGGCTGGGGTATGATAAAGGCAGAGCCAAGGAGTGGTTGTGAGGTTTAGTTATTGCGTGGATTCGGAATATAAGCCATTAAGGTCGGTATTATTACACAAGCCTGCCCCCGAGGTTGGGGATATCGCTGACCCAAAAGAAGCCCTCCATATAAGAAAGATCGATTATGCCATCATGGAGGAAGAATACCGGCAGATTGTTAATGTATATAGAAAATTCAAGATAAAGGTGCATCTTATAACCAACTGTAGAAAGAATAATAATAACGGTATTTTTCTGCAGAATCTGATGTTTGTCAGGGACCTTTTTTTTATGACTCCGCGCGGCGCTATTATCTCACGCATGTCCTCAGGGGTAAGAAAAGAAGAGGCAGGGTATGCCGAAAAGGCTATAAGGGGCATAGGCATAAATATCAGGAAGGTTATTGAAGGCCGGGGTACTTTTGAAGGAGCTGATGCCTTATGGGTTAATAATAGATTAATCCTCATAGGGGTAGGTAAAAGAACTAACGCGGAGGGCTTTCGGCAGGTTAAAGAGGAATTAAAACTCGACGGGGTCTTATGTATTCGCGTGCCTGCGCCGGAAGATACGCTTCACCTTTTGGGCGCCTTACAGCTTGTTGATTCTAACCTTGCCTTAGTGAGGGCCGATACGGTTTCCTCAGAGGCCACTGCTCTTTTAAGGAAAAACAAGATAAAGGTAATCAGTATCCGGGAGAATGCCGAGCTGAAGAAGAAACATGCCATGAATTTCTTAACAATAGCCCCGGGAAAGATTATCATGCCGGCGGATTGCCCCCGGACAAAAAGAATCTATGAAAAATCCGGTATCAAAATAGCTGCCGAAGTCAGTATTACGCAGCTTGCTAACGCGGCAGGCGGGCTTGCCTGCGCAACGGGTATCTTGGCAAGGGCGTAGCCAGTTTTAGGATTAGAAAGTAGTCTAGTTTTATGTTAGAATATCATAGAAATAACCCACCGTTAATATAAGGAATAAGGAGGCAGGGAGTATGTATAATGGTCATAAAAGATATGCCCTTTTTATCGGCAGATGGCAGCCATTTCATAACGGACACAAATATTTGATTGATGAGGCATTGGCAAAAGGGGAGAGTGTCTGTATAGCGATAAGAGATACGGAGATATCCGATAAGAACCCTTATACCGCCGGGCAGAGGGCTGAGATGATTAAAAGGGTATACGCCCAGAAGGTCGAGGTTATCGTAATCCCCGATATCAAGAGTATTAACATCGGCCGTAATGTCGGCTACGACGTTAATATCGTTGAACCGCCTGTTGATATCGGCAAGATCTCCGGGACAAACGTGCGCTCGGGCAAGGATGATAACGTCCCACCGGAAATCGCAGAGTATATAAGGCTCTTGCGTACAACTCTCTGGCTTACTGGTTTACCCTGCTCAGGCAAGACAACCCTGGCCAGGAGGTTAAAAGAGGAACTGGATAACCGCGGGTTTAAGGTAGTTCACCTGGATGCTGATGATGTGCGCAGCAGACTCAATGCGGATTTAGGTTTTTCTCCGCAAGACAGGCGGGAGAATTTACGCCGGGTTGCCCATGTTGCTAGGCTATTTAACGATAATGGAAATTTTGTAATTGCGAGCTTTGTCTCTCCGGCTGATGAATACCGTTCGATGGCAGGAGAGATTATAGAAAATTTCAAACTGGTATTTGTAAAGTGCGATCTTAAGACATGCGAAGCAAGAGATGTCAAGGGTATGTATAAAAAGGCGCGCGATGGTCAGATTAAAGAATTCACTGGTATCTCCGCTCCTTTCGAAGAACCGTCTGAAGCAGATATTGTAGTGGATACCCAGCATTATGACATCGAGGAGTGCGTTCAGGAGATATTGGGCAAGATCGGTGCCCAAACAATCAAAAAACATCCGGCGTATTTACTGGGGAAGGTTTAACGGGTGAGCCAAAAAAGAAATAGCCCCATCGATCTTACGAATAAGCTTAAAGAGCAGTTTGCCCTTCGTTCTGATGTATTTGACGAATCGGCAAACTGGATTACCGACAAAGAACTTATCCGCGCACATATAGATTTAGCGGGCAAACCTTCCGGTAGAGCCCTTGATCTGTGTTGTGGTACGGGTCAGATCGGCCGCAGCCTGAAAGCCCAAGGATGGGATGTTAGGGGCCTGGATATCTGCGAGGGCATGGTTGAGATATCCTCGCGTTATTTTCCTGTTTCGCAAGGCGCAGCCGAGAAGATAACCTTTGAGTCTAATTATTTTCATCTGGTAGTTTGCCGCCAAACGTTCCAGTTTTTAAACGCCAGGGAGGTCTTGTCAGAAATCGCAAGGGTACTTGAGCCCAACGGAATATTTATCCTAAGCCTTACCGTCCCTTTTTGTGATATTGACTACGACTGGCTATATGAAATCCACAGGATAAAGCAGCCGCTGCTTTTAAAATTTTATACAGCCGAAGAACTGGTGAAGAAACTGGAAAGCGAAAGCTTCTCAATCGAGGGAACGCGCACGTTAACAATCAGAGAATCGATTACGCGCTGGATGCAGCATGCCCCTGAGTTGAGTCAGGCCGTGCAAAAAAAAGTACTCTCCATGGTAGAAAACGCCCCACCCGCCTATAAGAAGCTGCATAATGTTGAAATTATAAACGGAGAAGTCTTGGAAGATTGGAATTGGGTTATTTTTAAGGCAGTTTTTCATGAAAACTCAGGCCGTGCAAAGAAAAAGAATGAGACCTTCCCCCGATAATACCCCAACCTATGAGCGGCTCTTTAAGATATCCCAGTCTTTAGATTTCAAGATAAAACACAAAATAACAATCGGCATTATTATACCCCCTTCTCCTTTTGTGGTTCCTAATGGGTGGGAGTTTGTCCACCGCGCTCCTTTTGAGGGGCCTTCCGTTATTGCCGCTGTTTTAAAGGGGCTTGGCTTAGAAGTCGTTATTTTAGACCAGAGGGATAATTTTAACCCGCAGGCCCTGGCAGGCGGGCCTTTGAAAAAGCTGGATATTGTAGCCGTTGCAACTTATGAAGACAGTTTCCCTTTTATAAAAAGGGTCATTGAGATTGCCAAGGACGAAGATTATAAAAGATGCGTTATTCTCGGAGGGCCGCTGGTTACGTCTCTGCCGCGGCTGGTCATGGATAATACGCTGGCGGACTACGCCGTTATTGGCGAAGGAGAATTGACGCTGATTGAATTGATGGATTTTATCATGAAGAAGAGAGGGGCTCTATCCTTAGACCAGATAAGAGGCCTTTCCTGGAAAGATTCTGCCGGTCGCATCGTGCTGAACCAGCGGCGAGGGCAGATGCATAATCTTGACGCTGTGCCTCTGCAGGATTTTTCAGCCTGGCCAGGAGTTGGAAAGAACTCCGAAGTGAAAGAAATATATATGACTTCAAGCCGGGGCTGTCCCGGGCACTGCACCTTTTGTTTTAGGGCGATGCCCCTTCTGCGCTATAAGTCTGCGGCAAGGGTAAGGCGGGAGCTCCTGCATTTAAAAAAATACAAATACCGCTTTGTCTGGTGGAGCGACCTGACATTTATAGATTCAAAGGAACGTATACATAAACTTCTTAAAGGGGCTTTCAGGGGGATTGATTTCCGCTGGAGTTGTTTTACGAGAGTCGATGGCATAGATTTGGATGTCCTTGAGCACATGAGAGAATGCGGATGCGATATTGTTATGTACGGGTTCGAATCGATTACCAGGGAAATCTTGGACTATTTCAGGAAGAAGGTATCGAAGGATCAGATTATCAGGGCTGTCACTTTGACGCGCAAAGCGGGATTAAAGGTAGGCGGGCTTTTTATTATCGGAGGGCCTGGTGAAACAAAGGGAAGTCTCAAGAGGACTATAGATTTTTGTAATAGATTTAAAGAGGTTACCCGCGTCAAATACATGTCAGCTATACCCGGTACCCCCCTTTATTATGATGCCGTAAGAAAAGGCGTGATTAAGGATGAGTTAGAGCATCTTTATTTTCTCTCCAGGGAGCGCTCTGTTGAAGATGATGAGATTTTAAGCTTCACAGGCATGCCGCAGAGAGAGCTTAGGAGGGCGTATCGTGCGATTAATCGCCAGATAGAGGTAAGGCCTTACGAATATTGGAATTCAGCCAATCACTATTTAGCGCAGCCAAAAAAATTTAAAAGCCGGCCGCTCGTTATGTCAAGTTGAGAGGAGAACAAAATAACTACTTTGCCCAGGTGTCACTATCATTATTCCGCTGAAGTTGATCCCCAAGAGGGTAAGTTGGCGGGTATATCTTTTGCGATAAGCTCTCCCAGGCGCGGAGAGACCGTTGCCCTTATTGTCCCGCCCTCTCCCCAGATCCCTACTCCAGGCAGAGAGTTTTTAGTAACCGGGCCATTTGAGGGCTTTACTTATATGGCTACGCTGATCAAGAAGATGGGGTATCGGCTTAAAGTTATTGATTGTCGACTGAAAGAAAACGTTAACGCATTGGTGCTCGATGGAGCAAAAGACGCCGATATAGTAGGGATAGCCACCTATTGCGATTCTTTTGCTTTCCTTCAAGAGATTACCAGCCTGCTTAAAAAGGAATACCCGGGAAAACTTATATTTTTAGGCGGCCCGCTGGTTACTTCGCTGCCCGAGGTTATACTTGAGAATACTGCTGCTGACTGCGCGATTCTCGGTGAGGGAGAGCTTACAATTATTGAATTTTTCGATACCTATTTCACTAAAAATAAATCAGATTTTAGCAGCATAAAAGGAATGGCTTTTAAGGAGAAAGGCCGCACTACCATTAATCCGCAAAGGCCTCAAATTAAGAATCTCGATAACCTGCCTTTGCTGGATTATACTATCTGGCCTAATTATGAGAGTATTGTTAAAAATGGGCAGATATTGATTTCTTCAATGAGGGGGTGTCCGCAGGAATGCTCTTTTTGTTTTAAGACCATCCCCGGGCTCAGGCTTAAAAGCCTTGCAAGATTCGAAGAAGAGGTGGCGTACCTTAAGCAGACAACAAAATTTGATTACACCTGGTTGAATGACCTTACCTTCAATGTTATTGAAGGCCGCGCTATCGCAATATGCAGTATTCTAAAAAAGCATGAAGTGAAATATCACTGCTTTGCGCGCGTACAAAAAGTAAGCAGGGCCTTAGTCGATACCCTCAGAGATACAGGATGCCTGGGGATATGGTTTGGCATAGAATCTTACGATCAGAGTATCCTTAACGAAAACAGCAAGAATATAAAAATAGAGGAGATCAATAATGCCGTCAAGATTGCGCAGGAAGGCAATTTGGCAGTCAGGGGCCTTTTTATCGTCGGTTTGTACGGAGAGACCGAAGAGTCTTTGAAAAAAATGTTTGATTTTATCAAAAATAGCACATTCTTGCCGCTGGTTAAATACCTTGTCCCTTTCCCGGGGACGAGCCTTTACAGGTATGCGCTCCAGACCGGGAAGATAACAGATATTCTTGAATTCTTGAAGATGCTTTCAAAAAGAAAGGTAAGTGACCACGATGACGAAATCACCAACCTCACCGGCCTGAAAGAGGAAACGCTAAGGCATTATTTCCGCAAGATATGGGATATTACTAAAGAGAGAGAGGCTTGTTTTGGGCAATAGCGCAGTTCCTGCCGGAGAAACTTCCCTAAAGCACTTTATAAAAAGAGCGCGCCAGTACAATTGTTCATCTCGCTGGGTAGATGACCCGGTGCTCATTGGGAAGATCTGCGCCTTCGCTCACGCAGGCCCTCGGTCCTATCTTCTCGATATCGCTATCGGGACAGGCAAGATCGCGCAGGCATTCTACGGCAAGGTTAAATATGTAGTCGGTATCGATATCTGCGAAGAGATGGCCAGGCAGGCTAAAGGGTGTGCGGATAGGGTTGTGTTGGCGGCTGCAGAAAAACTGCCTTTTCAAAATAATGCTTTTGATGTTTGTGTCTGCCGGCAGGGGCTGCAATTTATGAAACTGGAGGGAGTTTTCTCTGAGATGCGCAGAGTTTTAAAGCCTGGCGGTAAGGCCGTATTGTGCCATTTAACCGCTTATGGGAGAGAGGATAAAGAAGAAGCCTTTTTTATCCAGAGACTCCGCAACCCAGCCAGAAAAAACTTTTTTTCCCCGCAAGACTTAGTTAAATTTTTAAAAAAGAATAATTTTACGGATATAGAATCAGTCGAATATATTACAAGAGAATCGGTGAACCAATGGATAGATCATGGGGCCATTACAAAAGATGCGAGAGAAGAAATCAGAGAATCGTATAGAAAGGCATCGGATGGCTTCAAAAGAATACACGATATACGGTTTAAAAATGGAGATATTTTTGATTCGATGAAGATGGTCCTTGTAAAAGCAAGAAAAAAGAAGCAAAAGGCATAGCTCTAACATTCTTATAGTGGTCATGATCTTTTAGCCCTTTGCACAGGGGCATCCAGACCCGCCAAACAGATCATGATTGTCCTGACACAATTCGAGAAAAATACGGTTCTTTTCCAGAAGCCAATCGCTCTTATTTCGACAAACAATCCTTATTGTCTAGAGGCGTGTTTTGTCAAAATGGAACAGGCGCTAGAGAGCGGGTATTATCTTGCGGGGTTTCTTTCGTATGAAGCAGGGTATACCTTTGAGGATCGCCTGCGGCAGGATAGGCAATATGACTTTCCGCTTATATGCATGGGGGTATACGATGCTCCTATGTCTGCTCCGCTGTTACCTCTTTCTCTCCCGGCAAAACCCCATCTTAAGAATCTTCGCTTAAACATCTCGCAAAAAAAATATTTTTCTAGCATCGAAACAATACGTAGATATATCTCTGATGGCGACGTTTATCAGATTACATATTGCATAAAGCTTCTATTTGATTTTTTGGGTAGCCCGCGCAATCTTTACAGCAGCCTGCTAAAAGAACAACCAGTCCCCTATCCGGCCTATATCGAAACCGATGAATTCTCCATCCTTTCACTTTCTCCGGAAAAGTTCTTAGAGAAGAAATCCGGGTTTATCAGTACTAAACCCATGAAAGGGACATGGCCGCGGGCAGATACATTGATAGCCGACCTCTTGGAGCGCAGGCGTTTTAGCCGCGACCAGAAAAACAGAGCGGAAAATATTATGATAACCGATCTTCTTCGCAATGACTTGGGCAGAGTAGGTTATGGCGTTTCTGCTCCTAGGTTATTTGAGGTCGCCAGCTATAAAACGCTCTATCAGATGACCTCCACCGTTATTGCGTCGTTACCTAAAGACATACCGCTATATCGTCTTTTAAGTTCTCTTTTCCCTTCTGGCTCAGTAACCGGAGCGCCTAAGATCAGAGCGATGGAGATTATCAGGAATCTTGAGACCGAAGAAAGGCGGATCTATACCGGAGCAATAGGGTATATTACCCCGCGCAAAGACCTTTTTCTTAATATTCCCATACGCACGCTGCTCATCCGGGGCGGGTCTGGAGAGATGGGTATCGGCGGAGGGATTGTCTGGGATTCTAGCGCAGAAGGGGAATGGAACGAAGGGCTGCTTAAGGCGCGCTTTGTAACTGACCTCTTCGGCCGAGCCGCAACTTTCTAGGCCAGATTTATGCTTGATAACTTATTACGATATGATAGAATATAACGGCTTTTAGGATAGATTGATTGCGCGAGGATGGCGGAATGGCAGACGCGACAGTTTGAGGGGCTGTTGGGCGATGAGCCTGTGAGGGTTCAACTCCCTCTCCTCGCAC
>CAZKQC010000034.1:0-10276 GCA_964554825.1 uncultured Planctomycetales bacterium | reverse complement strand
ATACCGCAGTCAATACCGCCCTGGAGGCAATAGCAATAGACAAGATCAGGGATACCGCTACTTCCATGGAGCGCATCTTTGTTGTAGAGGTGATGGGCAGGGAATCCGGTTTTATCGCTTTGCAGGTTGCGGTAAGCGGAGGCGCTGAGGACGTGCTCCTGCCGGAGAAGAGATTTGACCTACGCCAGATGTGCCATGAAATAGTGGAAGGGAATATCCGCGGCAAGATCAGCTGGATTATTATTGTAGCCGAAGGAGCCGGCAAGGCCGAAGATATCGCCAATAAGATCACCGATATGACCAGCCTTGAGACGCGGGTGGTAGTTTTGGGGCACGTGCAAAGAGGAGGCTCACCTACCTCCAGGGACAGAATTCTTGCTACCCTTCTGGGCGCAGAGGCAGTAAAACTTTTAATTAAGGGCGAATCAGAAAAGGCTGTCGGAGTAATCTCAGATAATATAAACGTAGTGGATTTGGAGTTTGCAGCAACTAAAAAAGAGCTGAAGGTGGATAGTCTGTATAACTTGGTTAAAGTCCTGACTTAGGAAGGAGAGTTTTAAAATGGGCAGAAAGCCTTTGGATATTGAAAAAATAGCGCTGGATTTGATAATGGCTGATGACGCCGGTATCAAAAAAAGCATAGCCAAAAAGATTCACGACCTTGCTTATAAAAAAGGGATTTATCTTTCCAGTATTCATGAGTTTTATATGGCTCGCGGCAGAGGAGAATTTTCCGGTTTTACCGTTCCGGCGATAAATTTAAGAAGCATGACCTATGACCTGGCCCGCGCAATATTCAGGGTAGCCAAGAGGAATAACTCCGGGGCCTTTATCTTTGAGATTGCTAAGTCCGAGATGGGCTATACTGCTCAAGCCCCGGTAGAGTATGCGGCAGTGATTTTAGCTGCGGCTATTAAGGAGGGCTGGGCAGGGCCGGTTTTTATCCAGGGCGATCATTTCCAGGCTAACGCCAAGAAATTCCAGGAGAATCAGGAAAAAGAGATTAATGGCCTAAAAACGCTCATTCAGGAATCCATAGAAGCGGGATTCTACAATATTGATATAGATTCTTCTACCCTGGTGGATCTCTCTAAAGCTGACCTCAATAAGCAGCAGTATTTCAATTATGATGTCTGCTCCAGGCTTACCCAGTTTATCCGTCAGATTCAGCCTCGGGGGATAGAAGTTTCCGTGGGTGGTGAGATAGGCGAGGTAGGCAGTAAGAATTCTACTCCTGAAGACCTGAAGGCTTTTATGCTTGGGTTTAAGGAGAGGCTGCGTAAGGGCCGGACCGGCATCAGTAAGATCAGCATACAGACCGGTACTTCCCATGGCGGGGTGGTTTTACCGGATGGGACGGTGGCACAGGTGAAACTTGACTTTGAGACGCTAAAAACGTTATCGAAAATCGCCCGGGAGGAGTTTGGTCTAAGTGGCGCGGTGCAGCACGGCGCTTCTACCCTGCCTGCTGAGGCATTCCATAAGTTTCCTGAGATGGATACTGCCGAGGTACACCTGGCTACGGAGTTTCAGAATATGATTTACGAAAGTAAACATTTACCCGAGCAGCTTAAGAATAAAATCTATGAGTGGCTTAAGGTCAATGCTGCCTCAGAGAAAAAAGAGGGCGAGACCGAAGAGCAATTCTTTTATAAGACACGTAAAAAGGCCTTAGGGCCTTTTAAGAAAGAAATAATGGGGCTACCTGCGCAGGTGCGCAACGCAATCGCAGGTGAAATAGAGCAGAAGTTTGAATTCCTCTTTAAGCAACTTAACAATGTGAATAATAAGGAACTAGTAGATAAATATGTTACTCTAAAGAGGGTAATTATACGTAAGCGCGGCGTAGGCGAGCAGGTAGTGCATGATGGAGAAGGGGCGGATTAGCCGTAGGAGGCATACATGCGTTCGGACAAAATTAAAAAAGGCTTAGAACGGGTTCCGCATCGGGCGCTTTTACATGCTACGGGTTTAGGCAGAGAAGATCTAAAGAGGCCTTTTATAGGAGTGGCTACCTCTTTTACGGATTTAATCCCCGGTCATATCGGGATGCGTGATCTGGAGCGCTTTATCGAAAGAGGTATATGCTATGGCGGAGGTGTTCCTTTTTTCTTCGGGATACCCGGTATATGCGACGGAATTGCCATGGGCCACTTGGGGATGTGCTATCCGTTGGCCTTGCGGGAGCTGGTGGCAGATAGCGTAGAGACTGTTTGTAACGCGCATAGCCTTGACGGCCTGGTCTGCCTGACTAATTGCGATAAAATCACTCCCGGTATGCTTATGGCTGCAGCCAGATTAAACATACCAACGATTATTGTTACGGCCGGGCCAATGCTCTCCGGCCGTTACAGACAACGTAAACTCGCCTTTGTCCATGATAGTTACGAAGCCATGGCGCGGGCGAAAAAAGGAGAGATCTCTGCTAAAGAATTATCCTGCCTTGAGATGGAGGCCTGCCCGGGAGCAGGTTCCTGCCAGGGGCTCTATACCGCAAATACCATGGCCTGTTTAACCGAAACGATTGGTTTGTCTTTACCGGGCTGCGCTACAGCCCTGGCAGTCTCGGCAAAGAAACGCAGGATCGCCCAGGCGAGCGGCGAGCGCATCGTAGAATTGGTCAAGAAAGATATCAAGCCCTTGGATATCATAAATAAGAGATCGTTAGAGAATGCCATTACCGTAGATATGGCCTTGGGCGGCTCAAGCAATACGGTCCTGCATCTTATGAGTATTGCCCACGAGGCAGGGGTAGAACTGGGCTTGAAGACTTTCGATAATATAGGTAAAAAGACTCCTCACATTACTAATTTAGAACCAGCTGGTCCGCATTTTATGGAAGATTTAGAGTATGCCGGAGGTATACCGGCTGTGTTAAAGAGGCTAAAAGCCAAATTAAATAATACTCTAAATCTCAGCGGAGATAAAATCTTTGATATAGCCGCTTCCGCAGAGATTTTTGACGAAGAGGTAATCAGGCCGTTTAACCGCGCCTATCATAAGGAAGGCGGGATTGCGGTTTTATTCGGTAATCTTGCTCCCGGCGGTGCGGTAGTGAAACAATCAGGGGTAAGTCCTAAGATGATGAAGTTTTCAGGCCGCTCCCGCGTCTTTAACCGTGAAGAAGAGGCGATGCAGGCGATCATGAACAAAAAAGTAAAAAAAGGAGACTGTTTGGTAATACGTTACGAAGGGCCGGCAGGTGGTCCGGGGATGAGGGAGATGCTAGCACCCACTGCTGCCATCGTAGGCATGGGTTTGGCTGATTCCGTAGCGCTTATTACCGACGGGAGGTTCTCCGGAGGAACGAAAGGGCCTTGTATCGGGCATATCTCTCCCGAGGCTTCTGCAAAGGGACCAATTGCGGTTTTGAAAAACGGTGATATAATCAATATAGATATACCCAATAGGAAA
Organism: uncultured Planctomycetales bacterium; assembly: GCA_964554825.1. GTDB lineage: Bacteria > Omnitrophota > Gorgyraeia > Gygaellales > Profunditerraquicolaceae > VGKF01. Next base: position 6,862 of record CAZKQC010000034.1, on the reverse strand, counting down.
TTAGAGGTAAAATTAACCGCCTCCGAGATAGCCAGGAGATTCAATTATTGGAGGCCAGTCCCTCAAAAAATTAAGACAGGGTATCTATCCAGGTATTCCAGGCTGGTCAGCTCTGCAGATAAAGGTGCGGTTTTAAGATGAAACTAAGCGGTGCCCAGATACTTATCGAATGTTTAAAACGCGAAGGCGTAGAATTGCTAATCGGATATCCGGGAGGACAGGTCCTGCCTATCTTTGATAAGCTTTATGACTGTGATATCCGTTTTATCCTCCCGCGCCATGAGCAAGCAGCAGCGCACGCTGCTGACGGATATGCCCGGGCAACCGGTAAGGTCGGAGTGTGCCTGGCTACTTCCGGGCCCGGAGCGACTAATCTTACTACGGGCATAGCCAATGCTTACATGGATTCTATACCGATGGTAGCTATTACCGGGCAGGTCAAATCGCACTTAATCGGCAATGACGCTTTTCAGGAGGCAGATGTTACCGGCATAACCCGTCCGATTACCAAGCATAACTATCTGGTTAAGGATGTCAGGGAGCTGGCACGTATTATCCGCGAGGCCTTTTACATTGCCTCTACCGGCCGGCCCGGCCCGGTGCTTATCGATATCCCTTCGGATATTCAATTGCAGGAGACAGAGTTTATCTGGCCTGAAAGCGTAGAATTACGCAGTTACAAGCCGACATATTTTGGCCATCCCGGCCAGATCAAAAAAGCAGTAAAGCTTATTTCCGGGGCAAAAAAACCGCTCCTCTATATCGGAGGAGGCGTTATCTCTTCGGGTGCTGCCCCTGAAATAAAAATCCTGGCGGAGAAGATCCAGGCCCCGGTTACCTGGACGCTGATGGGTATCGGAGGTTTTCCGGCCACGCACAAACTAGGCCTGGGGATGCTTGGGATGCACGGGACTGCCTATGCAAACCACGCGATCATGAGCGCGGATGTGATTATCGCTATAGGCGCTCGTTTTGATGACCGGGTCACCGGCCGAATCGACGCCTTTGCCCCGGGCGCCAAGGTTATCCATATTGATATTGACCCCGCATCTATAAGCAAAAACGTCAAGGTTGATATTCCGATAGTCGGCGATGTGAAGAATATCGTGGGCGAAATGCTGGAGCAGATGAAAAAAACCCCCAATACTGCCGAATGGCTTAAGGATATCGAGGCCCTGAAGAAAAAATACCCCCTTAAGTACGGCAAGGATGGGGATAAGATTAAACCTCAGTATGTAGTGGAGCAGATCTACCAGGCAACCAAAGGAGAGGCGATTATTACCACTGAAGTCGGTCAAAACCAGATGTGGGCAGCGCAGTGGTATCAATATAATCATCCGCGCAGCTTTATCTCTTCGGGTGGCTTGGGGACTATGGGTTTTGGTTTTCCTGCGGCAATGGGGGCAAAGCTTGGTTGTCCCGATAAAGTAGTCTTCGATATCGCCGGAGACGGATCCATTCAGATGAATATACAGGAACTTGCTACCTGTGTCTGTAATAAGATAAACGTGAAAGTGGCAATCCTGAATAACGGATACTTAGGAATGGTGCGGCAGTGGCAGGAGCTTTTTTATAAGAAGCGCTACTCTCATACCTGTATCACGGGACCGGATTTTGTAAAACTGGCAGAGAGTTACGGAGCAGTGGGGATAAGGGCGACCAAAAGAGAAGAGGTGCGCCCCGCCATCGAGAAGGCTCTCTCGACAGATAATACGGTGTTTATCGATTTCAGGGTTGAGCCGGAAGAAAATGTATTCCCGATGGTACCGGCAGGCGAGGCAATCAACCGCATGATAGAAGGGCTGGCATGACAAGGCACACATTATCGGTATTAGTGGAGAATAAATTCGGAGTCCTTTCCAGGATCGCGAGCCTCTTTAGCGCCAGGGGATATAATATCTCTTCATTGGCGGTAAGCGAAACTATGGATCCCGCTATCTCCTGTATGACTATCGTGGTTGAGGTAAGCGAAGAGAAGATCCTGGAGCAGATTAAAAAACAACTGAATAAACTTATAGACGTTATCACCGTCACTGATTTTACCAAGAAAGAGCATGTCAACAGGGAACTGTTGTTGGTAAAGATTAACTATTCTGCTAAAGAGAAAGCCAGGATAGAGGCCCTGCTGGATAAATACCTGGGCAAGATTATTCAGCATAAGGAGGATACTGCTATTGTAGAGGTTATCGGAGAACAACAACAGATAAAACAATTGCTTGAGGCTTTGAGCCAGTTTGGGATTAAGGAGCTGGTTAGGACCGGCAAGATAGCCATGGCATAACTTGCTCCGACAGCTAAGCGCTTCGTAGTACTTTGGCAATAAGCGCCAAAGTACTACTCGCAGCTGCGGGATTAATTCGCAGACGTCCACCACAAGATATGATAGGCTATACTTGGCATCGCAATGCGATGCCAAGTATCTATGCTCATTAAAGGAGGAAGAGATGGTAAAGATCTATTACGACCAGGATGCGGATTTGAATTTACTCAAAGGTAAGACTATCGCTATTATAGGTTATGGTATTCAGGGCAGAGGCCAGGCGCTTTGCCTGCGTGATTCCGGATGCAGCGTAGTGGTATCGGAGGTAGAGGGGACGCCTAACTACGAGCAGGCAAGGAAGGATGGTTTTAGCCCTATCTCTGCAGGGCAGGCAGCCAAGTCAGCCGATATTATACAGATTTTAACCCAGGATCATGTGCAGGCTAAGGTTTATCAGGAGGCAATCAAGCCTAACCTTTCAAAAGGCAAGGCCCTCTGTTTTTCCCACGGTTTTAACATCCATTTCAAACAGATTAAGCCACCTAAGACAGTAGATGTATTTATGGTTGCCCCTAAAGGTCCAGGTGCCCTGGTAAGAAGGATGTACGAAGAAGGCAAGGGCGTGCCTTCGCTGGTTGCGGTATTCCAGGATGCCACGGGTAATGCCTTAAAGATAGGTCTGGCTTATGCCAAGGCAATCGGAGCTACAAAGGCAGGTGTTATCGAGACTACTTTCAAAGAAGAAACAGAAACAGATCTCTTTGGAGAACAGGCAGTTCTTTGCGGCGGGGTTACAGAGCTGATTAAGGCCGGGTTCGATACCCTGGTTGAAGCAGGTTATCAGCCGGAGATTGCCTATTTTGAAGTATTGCACGAATTAAAGTTGATTACTGACCTTATTCAGGAGACCGGGATTTCAGGGATGCGGCGCAGGGTCTCTAATACCGCTACCTACGGAGATCTTACCCGCGGTAAAAGGATTATTACCGAAAAGACCCGTAAAGAAATGAAAAAGATCTTGAAAGAGATACAGAAAGGCAGGTTTGCCAAAGAGTGGATTAAAGAGAACGAGGCTGGCAGGTCTAATTTCAACTCGTTATTGAAGGCAGGGGATGAGCATCAGATAGAAAAAGTAGGAGAGCAATTACGGCAGATGATGCCGTGGATGAGGAAATAAGTAGACGAAGATCCTGCACATAGCGCAGGACAAATTAAAAGTTAAGCGCCAGAGGCAACTTTTAATTTGAATGATGCCGCGGAAGAAAAGACATGGACAAGATAATTATATTTGATACCACGCTACGAGACGGAGAGCAGGCGCCGGGAGCGTCTCTGAACCAGAAAGAGAAGCTGGAGATTGCCCAGGCCTTGGTTCACTTAGGTGTAGATATAATAGAGGCTGGATTTCCGGTTTCCTCCAGAGGAGACTTTGAGGCAGTGAAGGCAATTGCCGGCTCTATTAAAGGACCGGTTATCTGCGGCCTTGCGCGTGCCATCAAGAAAGATATTGATGCTGTTTATCAATCGACAAAACCATCGCGCAGAGCGCGCATCCACGTATTCCTGGCTACCTCCAGGATACATATGCAGTATAAATTAAAAAAAACAGAGGATGAGGTATTACGTCTGGCTATAGAGAGCGTAAAGTATGCCAGGAGGCGTTGCCCGGATATAGAGTTTTCCGCAGAAGATGCTACCCGCAGCGACAGGGAGTTTCTTTTTAGGGTCGTGGAGGCGGTAATTGCAGCAGGCGCCACTACCGTTAATATCCCGGATACCGTAGGCTATATCCAACCTCAAGAGTACGGCTCGCTCATTTCGGCGATAAAAGATAACGTGCCTAATATCAACCGGGCGGTGATTTCGGTGCATTGCCATAATGATCTAGGCCTGGCTGTGGCTAATTCGCTGGAGGCAATTACAAACGGAGCACGGCAGGTAGAGTGTACTATCAACGGTATCGGTGAGCGCGCAGGTAACGCCTCTATGGAAGAGATTGTTATGGCGCTTAAGACGCGCAAGGATATATTTAGAGGATTAGAAAGCAGGATCGATACTGCCCAAATCTATAAGGTTTCCCGTTTAGTCAGTAAGCTGACCGGATTTACGGTTTCTCCCAATAAGGCTATCGTAGGAGCTAATGCCTTTAGGCACGAATCAGGGATCCATCAGGATGGGGTACTTAAAGAACGTTCTACCTATGAGATTATCCGTCCGCAGGACGTAGGTTTTGTAGGTACCGGGATTGTTTTGGGCAAACATTCAGGAAGGCATGCCTTGGCTGAAAGATTAAAAGAGCTGGGTTTTAAATTCAGCGACGCGCAGCTTGAGAAGATAAATGTGCGTTTTAAGGCCCTGGCAGACAAAAAAAAGAGTATTTTTGACCATGACCTTATCTCAATAGTTGAAGATGAAGTCAAGACGGTTAAGCCTGTGTGGTCCCTGGTGAGTTTTGTCATAAACTCAGGTACCAAGGTTACCCCTACCTGTGAGGTAAGCCTCAAGAATAAAAATAAGTCTTTCTCTGCCCGTTCCTGCGGCGACGGTCCGGTAGATGCCTGTTTTAAGGCCATAGATAAGGTTACCGGCATTAAGGGTGAATTAGAAGATTACCGTATTGAGGCAGTTACTCAAGGGAAAGATGCCTTGGGAGAGGTTATTCTAAAACTTAAGGCCAAGGGTAAGGTAGTCACGGCCCGCGGTTGGAGTACCGATATCATTGAGGCATCGGTAAGGGCGTATATAAACGCCCTGAATAAAATAGAAGGTCTATAAAAATCCTCGCGTCTGTCAGTATGCCTAAAAAACCCTCAATCAAGATTTTCGGTGTTTTAGGTTTTCCGGTTAAGCACAGCCTTTCTCCGGCCATGCATAATGCTGCCTTCAGGGAACTTAAGATAAAAGCCAGCTATAAAAAGTTCGAAGTAAGGCCCGAAGAATTAGGCCGTTTCTTAAAAAACCTCAAGGCCAAGAATATCTGCGGCTTAAATGTTACCATCCCGCATAAAGAACAAATCTTACGCTATCTGACAGGTTATAAAGCCTCTGCCGCGGATGAGATCGGAGCGGTAAACACCGTGATAGTGGATGAGGGGGGCAGGCTTAAGGGTTATAATACGGATTATCTGGGATTCTCCCGGCACCTTTCAGAGCTGAAACTTCATCCTAAGAGAATAGCCGTTATCGGAGCCGGAGGCGCAGCCAAGGCAGTGTGTTTTGCCCTGGCTAAAAAAGGAGCGCAGGAAATAGCTATACATGATGTAGATACATATAAAAGCATAAGCCTGATGCAGAGATTCCAGGACGGCTTTCCTGAATGCAGGCTGATAGCCGTAGATAGGATGGAGGGCTTAGCGCTTGGGGATAAAGATCTCCTGGTTAATGCCTCGCCTGTAGGGATGAATCCGCAAGACCCCTGTTTGGTTACGCCTGCTATGTTGCCCGCAGGTATCTTTGTCTATGACCTCATCTATAACCCCGTTGAAACAAAACTGCTGCAATTAGCTAGGCTCAAAGGTCTGGGATTTGCCAATGGCCTGGGGATGCTGCTTTATCAGGGGGTTGAATCTTTCAACCTCTGGATGAAACCTAAAAAAGCGCCTCTCTCGGTTATGTCTGCCGCGTTAAAGCTCGCCCTGGGTAAGATTACCAAGTAATAATCATTTATTCTTTTTGGTGGGTCTTAAGGAGTTCCAATAATTCCTGCGGAATGTTTTTGTATCCCAGCCTGGTTGCCATATCAGAGTGTTGCCGGGCCAGGCCGTATTCTCCCTGCCGGGCATATATTATAGCCAGATTAAGATGCGCGGGGGAGTAATCGGGGTTTATCTGGAGGGATTTCTCAAAGTTGTATTTTGCCTGTTCTGCGTTTCCGGTCTTGTTGTAGGCTGCTCCCAGATTGTTATATAAATCTGCTGATTTAGAATTAAGCCGGACCGTTATTTCGTATTCCCGTATTGCTTCTTCAAACTTGCCTTTTGTCAGATAAATAAAGCCCATATTGCTATGTGCCTGCCAGCTATTGCCGGAGACAGCTTTTGTTTGAGCCCAAAACCTCTCCGGGGTCCTGTAGTCTTCGTTTCTTATTATAGTGCGCATCCCGTAGATAGCACCGATAATTATCAGCGCAAGCAGCAGATATTTTTTTAAACGCGCATATTGCCTGCTATAGCACTGATATAGATAAGCGAACGCGATGCTTAAGGAAAGCGAGGGAAGGTATATGTACCTCTCTGCCACCAGAGAGGAGATCGGCGTGGGGCTGTAGGTGGGCGCCAGGAAGAGAAGAAAGACGCCTATACCCAGGAATAACTCTTTTGTTTTTTTAAAGCTAAAAATCAGACACAGGACTAGAGGGATTAAATATAATAAGCCGTATTTAAATATTGACGCAGGTATAATCTCTCCTTCGTGAAAAAGGGTAAGTCTTTGCGGCCAGAGCATAAGCCAAAGATGCGAGTAAAAAGAATGGACGGCATAGATATGGCTTTTCATGGTTTGTGCCCCGAGGCTGCCTAATAAAGAGGCTCTTCCCGAGAGTGCAACTCTTATCGAAGCCAGTTTTAATGCCGCCAGCAAAAAGAAGGGTACCCATAGCCTCCA
>CAZKQC010000033.1:0-10396 GCA_964554825.1 uncultured Planctomycetales bacterium | reverse complement strand
GAATATAGACGACCCCATAGGCCGGACGATGGAATTTTACGAAGAGACGCTGGCAGTTATTAAGGAAGCTACGGAAAGGATAGCGCAGATCATTTAAATGACAAAACCAAAAGTTATACTTATCGGGTCTGATCACGCAGGATTTGATTTGAAGGAAAATATAAAGGCATACCTAAAAGCCAAAGGTTTAACGCCAAAGGATTTAGGGACTTATTCCAGGGAGCGCTGCGATTATCCCGTCTTTGCCTATGAGCTGGCAAAGGCAATATCCTGCGCAGACTACTCCCGCGGCATCCTTATATGTAAGAGCGGGATAGGTAATTCCATTGTGGCGAACAGGTTCCCGGGGGTCCGGGCAGCCCTCTGTCATAACGTAACGCTAGCGCGCCTGGCCAGGGAGCATAATGACAGCAATATCTTGGTCTTAGGTTCTGCTTTTGTGAACAAGCTACTTGCGAAGAGAATAATAGGGGTTTGGCTGAATACAAAGTTTCAGGGCGGCAGGCACAAGAGGCGGCTCAATCAGATAAGGAATATCGAAGAAAGAATAAGGTGTAAAACAAGATGAATTACATAAAAGATATTGACCCGGAAGTTTATGCAGCGATAAAAAACGAAATAAAGCGCCAGGAGGAAAACCTGGAATTTATTGCTTCGGAGAATTTTACCTCCCTGGCAGTGCTGGCGGCGCAGGGTTCGGTTTTAACCAATAAATACGCCGAGGGATATCCGGCCAACCGCTGGTACGGAGGATGCGATAATGTGGATGCGGTGGAGGTCCTGGCTATTGAACGGGCAAAGAAGCTATTCGGGGCAGAGCACGTAAACGTGCAGGCGCATTCCGGTACGCAGGCAAATATGTCTGTGTATATGGCTGCTTTAAAGCTGGGAGATACGGTCCTGGCTATGGATCTGGCCTGCGGCGGACACCTCACTCACGGCCATCCACATAATTTCTCAGGTATGTTTTACAACATAGTTACCTACGGCGTAGATAAAAAAACAGAGACCCTGGATTACGATAAGATTCTTGAACTGGCAAAGAGGCACAAGCCTAAGATGATCCTGGCAGGCGCTTCGGCGTACCCCAGAAGGATTGATTTTGCGAAATTCCGCAAGATCGCGGATAAGGTTGGCGCCTACCTGTTTGTGGATATGGCCCATATCGCCGGCCTGGTTGCTGCCGGGGTACATCCTTCTCCTGTGCCTTACGCTGAATTCGTCACCTCTACTACCCATAAGACGTTACGCGGCCCAAGGGGAGGCTTTGTGATCTGTAAAAAAGAATTTGCCAAAAAGATCGATAGCAGGGTTTTTCCCGGTATACAGGGAGGTCCGCTAATGCACGTGATAGCGGCAAAGGCTGTGGCTTTTCAGGAGGCATTAAGCCCGAAGTTCAGGAGTTACCAGCGGCAGATTGTCAAAAACTCCAAGGAGCTAGCTAGCGGCCTGGCCAAACACGGCTTTCGCATAGTATCAGGAGGCACAGATACGCATTTGATGCTGGTAGACCTGACCGAGAAGGGTATTACCGGCTCGGATGCCTCCAGGTCTCTGGAAGAGGCCGGGATAACGGTAAATAAGAACCTGATACCGTTCGATAAGAAGGGCCCTGCTACTACCAGCGGTATCCGTCTGGGGACTGCGGCAGTGACTACCCGGGGGATGAAAGAGTTTCAGATGCGCAAAGTCTCCGGATTGATAAATGAAGCGATAGAGGCCAGCGGTGAATCGAAAAAACTAAAAGAGATCAGGATAAAGGTGCTGGAACTGGCTGGAAAATTCCCGCTTTACCCGGAGCTTATAAAATGGTGAATAAAAAAATGAAAAAGACAAAATCAGGCTTCCGGCGTCCGGGTTGGGATGAGTATTTTCTTGAGGTAGCCTCTCTGGTTTCCAGGAGGGCCACCTGCCTGCGCCGCCGCGTGGGAGCGGTACTTGTAAAAGATAAAAAGATTTTAGCCACCGGTTATAACGGCGCGCCTTCAGGCATAAGGCATTGTATCGATACGCTATGCCTGCGGGACAAATTAAAGATCCCTTCGGGGCAGCGCCACGAGCTCTGCCGGGGGTTACATGCGGAGCAGAACGTTATCCTGCAGGCAGCATTATACGGCGTAAGCACTAAAGGCAGCGCTCTCTATGTTACCAATCAACCTTGTATAATCTGCGCCAAGATGCTGATCAATGCCGGGATTAAGGAAATTATCATTAGTGAAGGTTATCCGGATAAGATGGCCATGGATTTCCTGAAAGAAGCCAAGATCAAAGTGCGCAGGATAAGATGAGATGCCCTCACTGCGGATATAAAGAAGACAAGGTGGTGGATTCGCGCTCTACCCAGGAGGAGTCTGCGATCAGGCGCAGGCGTGAATGCCTCAAGTGCGGCAAGCGTTTTACCACTTACGAATACATAGAAGAAATCTCGCTCATGGTAATAAAAAAGGATAGTCGCAGGGAGCCCTTTGACCGTAAAAAGATACTTTCCGGGGTTACTAAGGCCTGTGAGAAGAGGCCGGTAAGCATGGAGAAGATGGAAGATATCGTTACGCAGGTTGAGCGCGCGATACAGAAGAAGTCTGACCGGGAGGTCTCTTCTTCAAGGATAGGAGAGCTGGTTATGGAACGGCTCAAATCCATTGATGATGTAGCCTACGTGAGGTTCGCCTCGGTATACAGGCAATTTAAAGACGTAGGCCAGTTTATGGTTGAACTTAAGGATATCCTGAACAAAGAGAAACGCCCGCTACCTAAATCCGGCAGCCGTAGCGTAAGATAAAAGGAGAAAAGACCTATGGTAGAGATGGAGTTGACCAAGATCGTCATTGATGAGAAAAGGCACGATCAACTCATTGTTTTAAAAGAAAAAAACGGAGGCAGGATGCTGCCTATCGTAATAGGCTTAAGTGAGGCCTCGGCGATCAAGCTCAAGATCAGCGGCTTCAATCCTCCCCGCCCGCTTACCCACGACCTGTTTTATTCCACGCTGGAAAACCTGCAGGCGAGCATCGAGAAGGTGGTTATTAACAAGTTAGAAGAGAACACCTTCCATGCCCAACTGTTTATCAAGTCAGGCTCAGGGCCGGTCAAGGTTATTGATTCCCGCCCCTCTGACTCTATTGCCCTGGCAGTAAGGGCGCATGCGCCGATATTCGTAGAAGATGAAATCATAAAGCAGGCCGGCGCATTCAACCAAAGCCAATGATGAGGATCGGCGTACTCTCCGATACCCACGACAATATCCCTAAGACAGAAAAGGCAGTCAGGTTTTTTAATAAGCGCAAAGTTGGTTTTGTCTTTCACGCCGGTGATTTTGTGGCTCCTTTTACGGTGCGCGTTTTAAAAAAGCTGGATTGCGACTGGCGCGGGGTATTTGGCAATAATGACGGAGAAGAGAAGGGCCTTATTTTGGTTTCTAAGGGGAGGATACAACAAGGGCCGTTAAGGTTAGAACTGGAAGGCAAGCAGATCAGCCTCGTCCATGACCTGAACCAGATTAATACCAAGAGAGAAGCAGCGGATCTGATTATATTCGGGCATACGCATAAACCGCAGGTCTCCAGGCAAAAAACGAAACTCCTGGTTAATCCGGGGGAATGCGGCGGCTGGCTGACCGGAAAATCAACCGTTGCCCTGATAGATTTAGGCTCCCTTTCGGCAACAATACATAAGATATAGCCTGCACAAAAGATGAAATCCCCGATACTTAAAATAGAATATCTGGATATACTGCGGCCGGTTTACGACTTCGCCTCTAAAAATAAGGTCAGGCTTTACCTTGTGGGCGGGATATTACGCGATTGCCTATTAAAAAGAGAAAAGCCAAATCCTGACTTTGACTTTTGCCTTAAAGGAGATGCCATAAATTTTGGCGCCAGGCTTTCCAGGCAGGTAAAAGCCGGTTTCGTGGTCCTGGATAAAGAGCACGGCGCCTGCCGGCTGGTAAAAAAGATGAAGGAAAATATTTGCACCCTGGACTTTACTGATTTCCGCGGCAAGGACCTCCAGGAAGACCTCAAGCACCGCGACTTCACCATAAATACCCTGGCCTTAGAGTTGAAAGATCTGTTCACGGGCAAAGACACCGAGGCCCTAATTATTGATTCCTGCGCAGGGATGAAAGATTTAAAAAGCAAGATAATCAGGATAGCGGGAAGGGAGAGCTTTGACGAAGACCCCTTAAGGATAATGCGGGCTTTTAGCCTGGCTTCTATTCTTGGTTTTAAGATAGAGGAGAAAACCCTTGTCCTTATTAAGGCCAAGGCAGCCAAATTATCTACTGTATCAGGGGAGCGGCTGCGCGATGAGTTATTTAAGGTCCTGGATTCGCGGGAGGCCTTTGAGAATATTTCATCTATGGATAAGCTTGGGGTTATAAAAGCTGTTTTTCCGGAATTTAATGTTATGCGCGGCCTCAGGCAAGGGCCTTATCACCACCTGGATGTCTGGCGGCATACCCTGGAGACGCTTAAACAACTGGAGGGGTTATTTTTCCAGATGCGTTCTAACAAAAATATCCAGGGTTATCTGGATGAGTTTATCTGCGGCCCCAGAAGCAGGCGCAGCCTGATTAAACTGGGAGCGCTCCTGCATGATATAGGAAAGCCCGCTGCGCTGCGTCATGAAAAAGGCAAGACAAAGTTCCACGGGCACGAGCGTATAGGCGCTGATATGGCAGTAGATATTGCCAGGCGCCTGAAGCTATCTAACGATGAACTGCAGGCCTTGAACAAAATGGTCTTTTGGCATTTAAGGCCGGGGTATCTGGCGGATAGCGAGTGCCCTACTAAGCGGGCTGTGTTCCGCTATTTCCGCGATACGGCTAAAGAAGGCCTGAGCGTGCTCCTGCTCTCTATGGCTGACCAGAGGGCTACGCGTGGAGTGCTTACATCGGAAGAGTCCAGGCAGCAGCACGAAAGAGTAGTATTGAGGCTGATCAGGGAATATTTCAGGAATAGTAGAGAAGAGAAACCACCTAGGCTGGTTAACGGCGATGACCTTATAAAAAAGTTAAAATTAACTCCTTCTCCTTTGGTCGGCAAGATTCTATCCGAGTTAGAAGAACTGCAGGCCATAGGCAGGTTAAAAAACAAAAAAGAGGCTTTAGAATTAGCCAGAAAGATAGTTAAGAATGCGAGATAAAGAATTCCTTGATACAATACTAAGTAGGGAGGTTATTGAAAAACTGATAAAAGAAGAAGGGCTGCTTGGCGATTTTATTGACCTGGATACGCAGCTTACGCCTAATGGTTTTGACCTGACAGCAGCGCGGGTTTTTGAATTCAGCTCTCCCGCAGCCTTGGACTTCTCCAATAAAGAGAGGGTATTGCCTCAGACGCAGGCAATAGAGCCCGGGAAGGCGAAGCAAGAGGATAGGTTCGGCTGGTGGGAATTAAAAAAGGGTTGCTATAAGATATTGACTAATGAAACCGTGAAACTGCCCAATGATTTAATAGCAGTTGCTTTTTCACGCAGTTCGCTTCTGCGTATGGGAGCTTTTGTGCAGACTGCGGTCTGGGATGCGGGGTTTTGCGGCAGGAGCGAATTTATACTGGTGGTAGAAAATACCTTTGGCCTGCGGCTCAAACAGAACGCAAGAATAGCGCAGCTGGTCTTTTTCAGGGCAGCTAAAACGCAGCGCGGTTACAATGGGGTCTATAAAAACCTCTGATTGGAAAGATGAGGAGAGCAAGCGATGTTTATAAAGGATACCGAGATTAAACTGGTTAAGGCTGACATTACGGAGTTGAAAGTAGAGGCAATAGTTAATGCTGCCAATAATCGGCTGGAGATGGGCGGTGGCGTGGCAGGCGCAATAAAGAGGAAGGGCGGGGCAATAATAGAGGCCGAGGCAATAAAATTAGGTCCGATCAAGATCGGCGAGGCAGTAGCTACTTCGGCGGGTCTATTACCCGCTAAATACGTTATTCATGCTGCCACTATGGGCATGGATTTTAAGACAGATGAGCTTAAGGTCAGAGACTCTTGTAAGAGCAGCCTGCTTTTGGCAGAAGAGCTAAAAGTTAAGTCTATTGCCTTTCCTGCCCTGGGTTGCGGTGTGGGGGGTTTTCCGCTTCTGGCCTGCGCCAAGATCATCTCCCAGGAGATACTTAAGCATCTGCGCGAAAGTACCTCCGGCCTAAAAGAGATAATTTTTTGTTTGTATGACGATGAGGCATACCGGGTGTTTAAAAAAGGAGCGCTTGGCTACCTGGAATATGTTACGCAAAAACTCCAGGCAGGGCCTTTTATCACGGTGGATGCGATTATAGAGATAAACGAAGGTATAGTTATTATCGAAAGGAGTAATCCTCCTTTTGGCTGGGCCCTGCCAGGCGGGTTTGTGGATTACAGAGAGAGCCTCGAGGAGGCAGTGGTGAGGGAGGCCAAGGAGGAGACGGACCTGGATATATCGGGTTTGAGACAATTCCATACTTATTCTATGTTTGGCCGCGACCCGCGTTTTCACACCATAGGCACTGTATTTATTGCAAAGGCCAAAGGCAAACCAAAGGCAGGGGATGATGCTAAAGGGATAAAGGTGATTAAGCTAAGCGATATCGAGGATATGCAGTTTGCCTTTGACCACAAAAATATTATCCGGGATTACGTAAATTATAAGGCAGGTAAAAACCTTTTCTAATGCATACTCTTATAACGCGTTTATCCATTTTTTTCCTTGGGGTTATATTTTTAACCGGCTGCAGGCAGAGCTCTAGCAGGCAAGTTTGCCTGGGTGAGGTTTGCCTGCGGGCCCAGCTGGCTGATTCAGCTCCCAAGAGGCAGCAGGGCCTGATGTTTAGGAAAAGTCTTCCCGAGAAAGAAGGCATGCTTTTTGTCTTTGACCAGGAAGCACCTCATGCCTTTTGGATGAAGAATATGTATATTCCGCTGGATATAATCTGGATCAGCCAGGATAAGAGGATAATCGATATAAAAACAAATAACCCCCCCTGCCAGGGCAAATGCGAAAACATTGTACCCTGCGCCCCGGCCAGGTATGTCCTGGAGGTCAGCTCCGGCTTTGTCAACCGCAATGCTATTAAGGTCGGAGAGCAGGTGCGTTTCTAGCCCTGAAAGCGCTTTCCAAAAAACAGGCTATAGGGTTGTAATCTCAAAAAAGGGAACGTATACTTTAATTGATAAAGTATGCCTGTTCTCTGATTTTTTAGGATAATTTCCTTAGCGATAAAGCCACGGATCGCCAAAGGTGCCTTCGGTTTAATTGATATCAGGACCGAGCTGCCGAAATTGTGGCGACTCGGTTTTTTGTTTTAAAGAGGAGATTTCGTAATGAAAAAGAAAGTAATAACCGCGAGTTTAGTTATACTGGCCCTGTTTATTTCTTTTCTAGCTCACCCGGTTGCCTGGGCCAGGGAGGCTGCGGAACAAGTAGGTGCCGGGCATAATACCGAGTATATGCCTGCTTTACGTTCTGGCGGATGGAAGACACCTGCTGAGGTCATGGTATTGGATGATATCGATACTGTTTCACCCGCAGAGGGTGGTCCGCCTTACCCTTCGGCACAAGACCCTGTAACATTTGAGGTGGAGACCATAGCCTACCTCAGAGACTATGCCGAAAATTTGAGCGCGCAAGGGACTCCGGGCGTTGAGCTTTATACAGACGTTGCCAGGAAAGCGGTAGAAATATACAGCGGAAGAAATGATATGGGTATCCAGCAAAAATATGACGCCGTGGTGAGGGACCTGACAATAGTGTTTACGGGAGGCAATGCCGCAAGCGGCTATTTATTGAAATACGAAGATATGCAAGGGCGCCTGGGCGGCGCAGTAGACCCCCTGGTTGATACGAACATGGGCAGCCTGGTTGTTCTCTCGGGGCTGGATCCCGGCTATGCTGAAGCAGCAGGCGGCGGGACCCTGGATACTGCTATGGGCGCAGATTTCCGCGCAGAGTATAATGACGCGGGAGCAAACCAAATTTATCACGGCCAGTTTTATGTGTGGATGGGCTACAATACCCAGGATTCCTGGGGGGTATCCAGGGCTAATATGTTCCATGAGTTCCAGTATAATGTGGGCGGCAGCGTAGAAGATTATAATCTAGGCATAGGAGGGGCATCTACCGGTATGATCATACGCAGCCTGCGTGATGCCGGTTCTGAAGAAGGTTTTCAGATGATCCCTGAGATAATAGGCGCGGCTTTTTCCAATCAGCCGGAAAGTTATGTGCCGAACGCCGGTCTGCGCAACGCAATAATAGACATAACAAACGCAAAGACAGGGTCTTTTCTTACGGACTTATTCAATTCCATAGCAATGGCTAAAGACAGGGCCCTTATTCAGATAATAGAGTTTGTTTACGGAGAGTAGGTTAGATGGATCTTGAGAATAAGAGAGTCTTTATTAGGGGGCTAAGCATGATAGCCTCGCATCCTCGCGTTAATCCCAGGGCAAAGAGGGCCGCATTCCTGTGCCTTCTGGCGTTAACCAAAAACAAGCATATATTTGCCTCGGGCAGAAAAACCTGCTCGATTAAGCCTATCCTTCCCTGAGCTGTTTTTCCGCATCAACAATATCCCGGTTAATCACGCGTACGGTTTCCCGGACCCTTTCCTTGATGATATAAGAAGCAGCAGGGGACTCTGATATTTCTCTTAAGATCTGAACGCTCATGCGGAAGTAGCGTACGATCTCTCCTTCGTCAGTATCGGTGTATTTGAGGATCTTATCGAAGCTGGTACCCCTAAGCCACGCTTCCATGCAGGAGCTCAGGTGAAAATAAGGGGGTTTACTGAAAGAAAATATACGGTGCTTGGTTTCATTCTGTTTGATCCTGGCATATATAATTTCCGAGATCCTTTTTATTTTACGGCTGGTTTTGGACTGTGTCAGTATATGCTGGTTCTTACGCGGCTCAAATACTATTGCCGAGGCGATTATCCCCAAACCGAACTCATCCAGCTGCTCCAGTATCTTAGCCTCGTATAACTCGGCTAAAATTAATTCATAGCCGTATACTGCCTTGGTAAATTCTCCCTTGGGCGTCAGGAGGCCCTCTTCGATATATCCTGAATCTTTCAACAGTTGCAGTTTTGCCTCGATTAAACGCAGGGCATTCTTCTGTTCATTTTTCCTGGATTGGAAGTAGTGCAGGGAGAGGGGATAGATATCAAAGAGCTCTTCCTTGTGTTTCTGGTAGAGATTGAGTATAGTGGCATAAGAGGTGTTTAGCTGGCTCCTGACCTCTTCAGGCGGCCCGTAGATAGTGCGGTATACTTCTTCGTAGCTTATCCTGCGCGGGTTGATGCGGCAGTAGACAAAACCTTCCTTATCCATGCCGCGCCTGCCTGCGCGTCCTGCCATCTGGTAGAAATCGCGCGTTTTCAAATTCCTTATATAATGGCCGTAGAACTTTCTTAGATCGTCAAAGATTACCGAGCGGCTGGGCATATTTATGCCTAAGGCAAAAGTCTCGGTGGTAAAGATTACTTTCAGGAGCTTGCTGGTAAAAAGCCGTTCAATCACTTCTTTTAAGGTCGGGAGCATCCCGGCGTGATGATAAGCAACCCCCCTTTGAATAAGGGGGTGCATCTCCTGCGCCGTAAGGTCTTCTTTCAGGTCAAAGCGGCTGCATAGCTCCTCATAAAGAAAGGTTATTTGCGCCCTCTCTTTATTGCTGAGGAAGCTATAGCCGTATAATTCCTTGGCTAATTCTTCGGCGCGCCTCCTGCCGAAGACAAAATATATACAAGGCAGGCCTTCGTTCTGGCGGATATAGTTTATGAGCGCGGAAATCCTGTTTGTCCGGCCCAGGCCCATTTTTTTTAGCCTGTTTATATTATCCAGTATCTCGTTTTGATATTGAAAAAAGAAATGCAGGGGCACCGGCCTTTTTTCCTCAATCACTGTTTTTACCGGCTTGTCGTGGATCTTAGAGACCCATTCCGCTACCTGTTTTATATTGGGGATGGTGGCGGAAAGGCAGAGTATGTTCATGTGCCGCGGCAGAAAGATCAGCGATTCTTCCCAGACTGTCCCGCGTTCAGGATTGTCTATATAATGTACTTCATCGAAGATTATCCAGGAGTAGCGCTGGAGGCTTTGGGGCTGGTCAAGTATCTTGTTGCGGAAGATCTCGGTAGTCATAATCAGCACCGGGGCATCGGGGTTTAGCGAGACATCTCCGGTAAGGATGCCGATAGCGTCCGCGTATTCCTTCTGGAAGTCGCGGAATTTTTGGTTGGAGAGCGCTTTGATAGGGGCGGTATAGATTACCCCTTCCCCGGTTTTCAGGCAGCTTGAGATTACATGTTCAGCGATCGCAGTCTTTCCCGCTCCGGTGGGTGCTGAAACGATCACGGAGAGCCCCTGATTTATATAATCAATCGCTTCCTGTTGGAATGGGTCATAGCGCATACAGGTATTATAA
>CAZKQC010000032.1:0-10470 GCA_964554825.1 uncultured Planctomycetales bacterium | reverse complement strand
ACCCCTGACCTTCTGAATGTAAGTCAGACGCTCTAACCAGCTGAGCTAATCGCCCCCAAGGCTTAACCTTTTGCCTTCTTTTCCAACAATTCAATAATCTGATTCAATTTATCCGCCAGTGAATAAATCGTGTCTTTCTTGCGAACGGTTATACGCTGGGAGCAGTCTCCACTAATGACCTTATCTAGAATCTTTTCTATCCGAGGCAGGGCTCCTACGGTGCGGAATAGCAGGATAAACATAGAAGTAAAAATGGTCAAGATAGCCACGCTCAAAACGAAAAGGAAACCAACAAAACCCATAGTCCAGGTGCTGGGAAGACAAAGAACGTCCTGTAATACCGCTGCCAGATAAACAAACGAAGAAAAACCCAGGAACAAGAAAACAACAATGCATACAACAGAAATAACCAAAAATGGGATAGTGTACTTTGCCTTCCAGATCTGCCTAGTCCGCCTCTCTTGCATTTATTCCCCCTCTCTTTAAAATCAGCTACTTGTTACCAGCCAGGCCAACTACCTGCAAACGCTCTATTATAAAACAGGCTGCCGATAGAGGTCAACGTTTATTTGACCTGAAGACCTCCATCAACTCTTCCTCCTCATCTTCCTCTTCTTCCGGCACTTCGCGCAACAGGTCTCTTTGCCGCCTGGTTAGAAACGTCTCTATTTCCGAATCGGACTTGTCTTTTACCTTTTTAACCTTGGCAGCTACTTCATTTAAGATCTTGAGGGTTTCTTCTTTTTCCTTGGTAAGTACCTCTTTTACTTTTATTTTCTGCTCGAGGGTAAGGTCCAGCTTCTCGTCCAGCTCTTTTATGCGTGCCTCAATCCTCTCCAGCCTCTGCTCTTTAACAGAGAGCGTGCGCGGCTTTTCGCTTTCGAGCATCTCGGAGGAAGCAATGCTAAAAATAGACAACATAGCTAGCAGCGATAAAAAAACTAGCGTAGTTTTAAGGAAAGGCTTTCTTTCTTTCATCAATGTGCGCTGACTATTTCTTTTACCCGCATAAGCCTGACTAGGTTGCCCCGCTCCAGCTCATTGAGTTTCTGGGTAATATAACGGATGGTATCCTGTATCGAAGGTATAAGCAAATATTCCAGGGCATTGACGCGTCTGCGCGTACGCTCTATTTCATAGGAGAGTATCTCCAAGGTTTTTAAGAGCTGCGCTAGTTTCAGCAAGGATCGGATATAACTGCCTGCATCGGCTACTGCCAGGTCCATCTGGCCGGAGGTCTTTAGAAAATCGTAATCTTCGGATATCTCTAAATTTTTTATATTTAACAGCGGAACTCTTACGTTCATAATCCTTGCGGTGGCAACCAAGATGTCTACCTTAGAACTTATTTTCGAAAGCGACTCTTCAAAATCTGAACCCCTGCTCGTGACGCGGCAGTAGAGCAGGTCCAGCATTATGCGCCTGTTCCTCTGTTGAAAATCCGCCTTAGCCTGGTCGATATCTTTCAACAGGAGCATTAGCCTGCGCATCATCTCTTCCAGCTTATCCTGCAGTAGCTTATGCCCCCGCTTGGCTAAGATGAGCCTGCGGCGCAAACGAAGCAGCTCCATGCGATTGGGGTTTACCCTTAAAATCATCGGCTATTTAGCGTAATACAGTTTCAGGTATTCTTCCCTGATGCGTTTCAATTCCTGCCTGGGGATCTCTCTTAACAGGGACCAGCCAATCTCCAGGGTCTTTTGTATCGTACGGTTCTCTGATTCTGCCTGCCTGACAAAAGTGTCTTCGAAATTATCGGCGAACTTAAGATAAAGCTTGTCTAGATCAGAGAGCGCAGCCTCCCCTAAAATAACCGCTAGCTCTCTGGCTTCTTTACCCTTGGCATAACAGGCAAAGAGCTGATTTAAAACATCGGAGTGGTCCTCTCTGGTTTTATCCCGGCCAATCCCTTTGTCTTTCAAGCGCGAGAGACTGGGCAAAACATCTACCGCAGGATATATGCCCCTGCGGTGAAGTTCGCGCGATAATATAATCTGCCCCTCGGTAATGTACCCGGTCAGGTCGGGTATAGGATGAGTCTTGTCATCTTCGGGCATAGTCAAAACCGGCAAAAGCGTAATCGAGCCGATTTTGCCTTTGATGCGTCCTGCGCGCTCATAAAGCGTAGCCAGATCAGTATAAAGGTAGCCGGGATAACCGCGGCGGCCGGGGATTTCTTTACGGGCAGCTGAAATCTCACGCAGGGATTCGCAGTAGAAAGTCATGTCAATAAGTATGACCAGCACGTGCATATCTAGGTCAAAGGCCAGATACTCGGCGCAGGTAAGCGCTAAGCGCGGCGTAGAGATACGCTCAATCGCCGGGTCATTGGCCAGATTTATAAAAAGAGTGCTGCGTTCAATAGCCCCTGTATCGCGGAAACCGCGGATAAAGAAATCGGCTTCCTCAAAAGTAATCCCCATGGCGCCAAAGACCACGGCAAAGGATTCTTCCTTTCCTAATACCTTGGCCTGCCTGGCAATCTGCGCAGCCAGGCGCGCATGCGGCAAGCCGGCAGCGGAAAAAATAGGAAGTTTCTGGCCGCGCACCAAAGGATTCATCCCGTCAATCGTAGAGATGCCGGTCTGGATAAATTCTGAAGGGTATGCCCGGGAGCTGGGGTTTATGGGGTTACCGTTTATATCCATGCGCTTGGAGGCGATCACAGAAGGACCTTTATCGCGCGGGGAGCCTGCACCATCGAAAATCCTGCCCACTAAATCAGGGGAGACCGCCAGTTCCTGGGTGCGCCCCAGAAAACGCACCTTTGAACCTTTTACGTCTAAGCCCAGGGTACCCTCAAACATCTGCACCAGGGCTTTATCTGCCGAGATCTCCAGCACCTTGCCTCTGCGCACGAGCCCGTCTGAAAACTCCACTTCTACCAGTTCTGCGTATTTTATGTTTTCGGTCTTCTCCACTACCACCAAAGGCCCGGAGACCGATCCTACGGTAAGATATTCTCTAAGCATAGCTTTCCCTTAGCTCCTTTTCTACCTGTTTAAATTCCTGAAGGTTCTCTTCAGGGATATATTTTAGGCGACTGATCTTCTCGCGCACCGCCAATTTTGCTATCTTCTCAAAGTCTACTCCCTCTTTAAGTTTTTCCTTACTTAAAGAATAGTAGAGCATTACCAGCTTCAACATGAGGTATTGTTTGTTTAGAGAGGTATAGGTGTCCACTTCGTTAAAGGCGTTCTGATGCAGAAAGTCTTCGCGTATGGATTTGGCTAACTCCAAGACCAGACGGTCTTCAAAAGAAAGCGACTCAATACCCACCAGGCGCGCGATCTCCAAAAGAGAGGCCTCCTCTTCCAGGAGGCGCATCGCTTCTTTCCTCAAGCTGATGAAATCCTCAGAGATTTTCTCTTTCAAGAAAAGCTCCAGGTTATCATGATACAAAGAATAGCTCAATAGCCAATTTATCGCCGGGAAATGCCTTGCATTGGCCAATTTATCATCCAGGCCCCAGAAAACCTTAACTACGCGTAGCGTTGCCTGCACCACCGGATCGGAAAGATCCCCTCCCGGAGGAGAGACTGCGCCCATAATACTTAAGGCGCCGCTGCGACTGTCCTTGCCCAAACAGACCACCTTACCTGCGCGTTCATAAAACTCCGCTATCCTCGAAGAGAGGTAGGCAGGATACCCCTCTTCTCCGGGCATCTCCTCTAGGCGGCCGGACATCTCCCGCAGGGCCTCTGCCCAGCGGCTGGTAGAATCAGCCATAACCGCCACAGAATATCCCATATCACGGAAGTATTCAGCTATGGTAATGCCGGTATAAATAGATGCCTCGCGCGCGGCAACAGGCATGTT
The DNA here is from genome assembly GCA_964554825.1 of uncultured Planctomycetales bacterium. Taxonomy (GTDB): domain Bacteria; phylum Omnitrophota; class Gorgyraeia; order Gygaellales; family Profunditerraquicolaceae; genus VGKF01. The sequence continues at coordinate 6,651 of CAZKQC010000032.1, read as the reverse complement.
GGAGGTATTAGCCACGATTACGGTACGCTCAAGAAGTGGCCGGCCTGTACGCGGGTCCTTTAATTCCGGAAAACTTAATAACAGGTCAGCGCATTCATTACCTCTCTCTCCGCAGGCCACATAGACAATAATCTGCGCATCTGACCACTTGGCTACTTCATGCATGGTCACGGTTTTACCGGCGCCGAATGGGCCGGGGATGCAGGCAGTCCCGCCTTTGGCAATGGGGAAAAAAGTATCGATAACCCGCTGCCCGGTAGTGAGGGGTTCCAGGGGAGCAAATTTTTCTTTGATCGGACGTTCTTTTCTCACCGGCCAGTGCGAAGACATGGTTATTTCCCGAATCCCCGAATCACTCTTAATCCTGGCTATATATTCCTGAATGCTGAAATCGCCTTCTCTGATCTCAAGGACTTCTCCGCTTACGCCGGCAGGAACCATAATCTTGTGCTTTATCAAAGCCGTTTCTTCTACCGTACCTAAGATATCGCCCGTAGAAACTTCTTCCTTAATTTTAGCTACGGGCGAAAAATGCCATTTTCTACTCCGGTCCAGGCCAGGTACATCCAGCCCGCGCGAGATAAAATCCCCTGATTGATCCCTGAGCACATTAAGCGGCCTCTGTATCCCGTCGTAAATAGAGCTGATCAAGCCCGGGCCCAGCTCTACGCTTAAAGGCTCTCCCGTCAGATACACCGGTTCTCCTGGCCCTACTCCGCTAGTCTCTTCATAAACCTGTATATAAGCCAGGTCTCCTTTTAACTCGATAATTTCTCCGATAAGCTTCTTCTCGGATACGCGCACCATATCATACATCTTAGTACCCCGGCAGCCGCTGGCAATTACCAGGGGTCCGGACACTTTAATAATCTGGGGCTGTTTATTCATTCGTTTCTCCCTTTAAAGCTTTCCTGTTGCCCGAAGCCGGATATCCCTAACTATCTCCTCCAGCAGTTCAGTTTGGTTATCTTTAGCAAAAGGCACAAATACGGGCAGCGGCAGGTCCTTAAAGCTACCTATCCGCTCCCTGGTTAACCTGTAGATATCTTCCTGGACCAGACAAACGGCAATCCCTTTATAAACGCTCTCTGACAGCGCCGCCTCTGCCTGCTCTTTTCCTTTGACTGCATATACCTGAAAACCCAAAGCCCGCAGTCCCGAAACCAGGTCTTCACTGCCTACTATTGCCAGGGATCCAGACAAAACTCTTTCTTCAGGCATAGACGCTATTCAACCTTTCCTGTACTACGCTAGCGCTCAGGGTATTAATCTTGGCCAGCACAATCGTGCGTATCAGATTGATCTCGTTTACCTTGGCAAAATAATACGCCAGAAGAGGCTCCGGACCAAAGATTAAATACTTCGCCGGCTTAAGTACCTGCATAAGAAAATCTCCAATTGCCCTTTCCAGATCAATAAAAGACCTTTCTTTTTGCAGCCTTTCTATGGACCCTCTTAAAAAATAGGCATAATCTATAGTACGCTCTCCCTTATTTACGTATTCAAGGCGCTGGATAAAAAACGCTAATTCTAAAGGGTAGGCCTGGATCAAGGTCTCCTTTTTAATAAAACCCTCGCAAGAAAGAAACCGCAGGAGCTGGTCTTGCCCGCGGTTTAGGAGTCGCAGCCTTAAGAAAGTTTTGATATTATGCATATCAGCCAGATGCATGAGGTAATCTTTTAAAAACCTGTTCTTACACTTAAAGAGCGCCCTCTCAAGGCTCGTAGTATCTGTAATTTCCAGAAGCGATTGCAGATCATCTTCTAATATTAAGTCTCCAACCAGCGACTTCAATTTCAGTAGCTCGGAGTTCAAAACCTCTTCTAAGCCTTGGCTATCCTTTACCTCCAGAAGCTCGTCGCTATAAAGGCCGGATTCCGCAAAAAGACGCAAGGCCTCAGGAAGCCCTGCTTTTGTGGCCTCCTCAAAAACCTCCTGCTTGATCAGGGACCTCTCCAAGGCCCTGATCCGGCCCACGGCAAAGGCATAACTTAACCCGGATCTCTTCATGCTCATTTTCTACTCAAGGGGTCTGTCAGAGCCCCAGGAGCTCCTGGCTGTTTAAATAAAAAATACGCTCCGACAACTCAAGGGGCAGCCCCAGCCCCTTAAGGAAATCAATATCCTTTTTCTGGTCAACCAGCGGAAAATCAGTGCCAAAAAGCAGCCGGTCCTGGCGGTGCCCTAAAAGCAGGCGCCGCACTTTTTCTCTGGGCAGATAATCAAAAAAGAAAGAGGTGTCCAGGTAAATATCCTTACCTAAAAGATGCTCTTCCACCTCCTGCCAAAGCCTGAATCCTCCGAAGTGCGCCGCAATAATGCGCAGGCCAGGAAAGCTTTCTTTAATCTTAAGCAGCCTCTGGGGAGAGGAGCGCACAAGCATTGTCCCGGAGAGTTCTTGCCCGCAGTGGAATAATAAGGGCAGGTTGAGTCTTTCTATCATCTCGTATAAAGGGAATACTTTTTCGTCGTCTATATAGAAGTCCTGGAATTCCGGCTGCAGTTTTATCCCGTCTGCGCTGTTCTTTATCCTGTTCAGCTCCTCTCTCCAGAGAGGAAAATCCGGATGCAAGGCAGCAAAGGCCTTAATCCTGGTGCTTCGTATACCAAAAAGCCAGTCGTTTATAGAAGTTACCTGTTCCTGCCTGGTTGCTACTGCACAGACCGCGCTTACCGCAATCTCGTTTTTATCCATAAAACTCAGCAGTATCTCCGGAGTAGGCTCGCCCACCAGCCTTACCTTAAAGAGCCCTTCTAAATTTTCCCTGGCCTTAGCTGAAACCTTGGACGGCCAGGCGTGGGTATGTATATCAATGATCATAAATTTCAGCCAGCCCTTCCTCGTCCAAAACCCGGAATCCTTCTTTTGTTAAAAAGCCCTTTATATCCTGCGCCTGCTTTAACTCCAGGCAGCAGATCCCTTCCTGATCCGGGACAACCACAAAGCCATGCGCATCCACAATGTTTACTTTTCGCTTTAGAAGCAACTCGGTAAGCTTATGCAGATTACCCGGCTTATCTTTAATGGATATGAGCAAAACTTCTTTTAAGGCACAGGCAAAGCCTTTATCAGCCAAAGTCAGATAGGCCTGGTCAGGCTTACTAACCAGGAGCTTCATCAGGCCGAAGTCACCCCTGTCCTGAATGGTGAAAGCGATGACATTGATGCCGCTTTTAGAAAGTATCTCTGTCACAGATTCAAGCCTCCCGGGTTTATTCTCCAGGAAGATACTCAGTTGTTTGGGCATAATCCCCTCCTACAATTTCTGCCTCATATCCAGTACGCGCTTAGCCTTGCCTTCAAACACAGGCAGATTCCCCGGTTCGTGCAACTCCACTACCGGATTAATGATAACCGCAGCGCGCAATTCATCCTTGATCCTGTCTCTGAGGTTATCGAGTTCTGCCAGGTCACCCTTAAACATCTTGGAGTAAATCTCAACCTTAACCACCAGCTTATCCAGCGAGCCTTCCTTCTCTAAATAAATCTGGTAGTTAGTGCCTACCTCGGGTATGCGCATGATTACCTCCTCTATCTGGGAAGGATAGAGGTTGACTCCGTTGACTATAAGCATATCATCTGTCCTGCCGGTAATACGCGAGAGCCGGCGATGGGATCTTTGACACCTGCATTCCCCTTTATAAATGAAAGCCAGGTCTCTGGTGCGATAACGAAGCAACGGAGTGGCCTCTCTGGTAAGCGTAGTAAAAACTATCTCGCCTTCCTTATCGGCCCCGAGCTCCACAGCCGTCTTGGGGTCTATAACCTCCAGGAGATAGGCATCCTCCCAGACGTGCATGCCGCATTTATAAAGACACTCGAAGGCTACTCCCGGACCGTTCATCTCGCTTAAACCATAAGAATTGTAGGCATCGATAGCAAAGAGCTCCTCTATTTTTTTGCGGGTATTCTCCGAATAAGGCTCTGCCCCCAGGTATGCTTTTTTCAAAACCAGGTCCTTTATGGAAAAACCGGATTCTTCGAGCTTAGAATATATGTGCAGCAGGTAGCTGGGGGTGGCATGCACCAGGGTGGTTTTAAAATCATGCATCAGCTGAATCTGCCTTTTAGTATTGCCTGAGCCTATAGGGATAACCGTAAGACCTACCCGCTCTGCGCCGTAGTGCAGCCCCAGGCCTCCGGTAAACATGCCGTAGCTCATCATATTTTGAAAAATATCACCCTGGTTTACGCCTGTGGCGATAATACAGCGCGCCACTAAGTCGGTCCAGCGGTTAATATCTTCCCTGGTATGGTAGATAACCGTAGGGGTACCCGTGGTACCGCTTGAGGTGTGGATCCTGACCACCCCTTCCAACCCTACCGCTAGAAGCCCTTGGGGGTAACACTCCCTTAAATCATCCTTAGTGGTAAAGGGAATCTTCTTTAAGTCTTCAATGCAGGTTATATCGTCGCAGGATTTAATCCCTGCCTTACAGAGGCGCGATTTATAGAAAGGGGTCTTGAGCGCAGCCTCAACTGTATCTTTGAGCCGCCTCAGCTGCAGCTTTTTGAGTGCCTGCTTATCTAAAGTCTCGTGCTCTTTATCCCAATAATTGATTACCATTCTTAAAGACTGAGGACATCCTTTTTACCGACGATATTTACCTTATTCCTGATTAAAATCCCAATAGCCTTGTCCGGGTCGTCAAAACGAAAGACTAAAATCGCCTTATCGGAAAATTTCTCTACGAACCCGTACATATACTCCACGTTGATATTGCTTTTATCAAAAATTTTAAGGATACTGGCCAGGCCTCCGGGCTTATCTTCCACCTCTACCGCTACAATATCGGTCAGGCTAGCGACAAAGCTGCGCTTCTTCAAAATCCTGACTGCCTCCTGGGGTTTATTTACCACCAGGCGCAACACCCCAAACTCTTCGCTCTCAGCAACCGAAAGCGCCCGGATATTAATCTTATTCTTTCCCAGGAGGGAACAGACCTCAAAGAGCCTGCCTTTTTTATTCTCTAAGAATACGGAGACCTGCGTTAATTTCATTATTGCCTCCTTTTATAAAACCCGCTTATCTACCACCCGCTTAGCCTTACCCTCGCTTCTCGCGATAGACTTCGGCTCAACCAGCTTGACCTTGACGAATATCCCTAAGACGGATTCAATCTCCCTGGTAATCTTCTCCTCTAAAATACGCAGCTGCTTTATCTCGTCGGAGAATATCTTTTCTTCTACCTCCACTAATACCTCCAGCTCATCGAGTTCGCCCGCCTTCCTATCCACCACCAGCTGGTAGTGCGGCTTGGTCCCCTCTATCCCTAAGAGCACATGCTCTATCTGCGAAGGGAAGACGTTGATGCCGCGCACAATAATCATATCGTCTGTCCTGCCTTTAATTTTGGTGATACGCGGAGAGGTCCTGCCGCAGCGGCATTTATCATAATTAATGGCTACGATGTCGCGGGTACGGTATCTCAAAAGAGGCATGCCTCTTTTAGTCAGGGTAGTAATGGTCAACTCGCCGTATTCTCCCTCCTTAACGGGTTTACCGGTCTTGGAGTTGATGACCTCCGGATAAAATAAGTCCCAGAAGATATGCAGGCCTTTTTTATGGACACATTCCTGCGCTACGCCGGGTCCGATAATCTCGGATAACCCGTAAATATCCGTAGCCAGGAGGTTCCAGGTTGCCTCTATCTCTTTTCTCATGGATTCGCTCCAGGGTTCAGCGCCAAAAACCCCGATCTCCCAGCTGCTCTTTTTCGGGTCCATCCCCATCTCCCTGGCTTCCTCCGCCATATACAGACAATAGCTGGGCGTGCAGGCGAGAATCCTGGGTTTAAAATCATTCATGAGTTTAAGCTGGCGTTTGGTCTGGCCAGAAGAAGCAGGTATAATGGTAAGCCCCATCTCCAGGGCTCCGTAATGAGAGCCCAGGCCTCCGGTAAACAAACCATAGCCGTAAGCTATCTGAATCATATCCCCGGGCAGGGCGCCTGCACAGGCAAAGGCCCTGGCCATCACCTCCGACCAAAGCTTGATATCCTCCTGGGTATACCCTACCACCGTGGGATTACCGGTAGTGCCGCTTGAAACGTGTATTTCAGTAATCTCCTTGAGCGGACGGGAGAACAACCCAAAGGGATAATTCTGCCGCATATCGTCCTTGTTCGTAAATGGGAGCTTCTCAATATCCTTTATGTCTTTTATTGCCGCCGGATTAACCCCGTGAGCATCCAGCTTCTTCCTGTAGCTGGGGCAATTATCATATACGTATTGCACAATATCCTCTAACCTCTCGGACTGTATACCCAACAAATCCTCGGGGTCCATACACTCCATTCTTTCATTCCAGATCATAGCTATTCTCCTCTACCCAAATAAAATGACTTTTTGTTGTTCTCTAAATGCCGATGAGAAAAAATTTTCTCCAGCGCCATAACCCAGTTTTCTTCAGATATCTTCAGATGCCGCGATAATTTACCCAAAAGAAAAATGTTGATATGCCTCTCATCTGGAATTAATCTCCGGGCCTCTTCCAGGCATTGTATAAGATCTATGCCTTCGGGTTTTAGAAAGCTCTTTTTAACGCTATGCTCTCCCCGGTCAAAAGAAATCAGGTAATCAGCGCTTCCGCAAGGAATCAGGGGAGAGAGAACCTCTCTGCCAAATCTTAAATGTGACTCTACTGAGC
>CAZKQC010000031.1:0-10507 GCA_964554825.1 uncultured Planctomycetales bacterium | reverse complement strand
AGTGGTAGATCTGCTTATCCGCAGAAACCATAAAAGAAGGGGTTTTTTCATGATGAAACGGGCAGTTTGCCTTAAAATTACGGCCTGCCCTCTTGAGCGGGATATAACCCGAGACCAACTCTACGATATCGACGCGGCTTAGGATATCCTCTAGCACATTATCGGGAATACGACCTGCCATTTTTGCCTTTTTGTTTTACCTTGGGTTCTTACGCCTGATCCTGCGAAACCCTGAACAGCTTATAGTCTCCAGGCGTCCCTCTCTTTCAACCCTGTCTAAAAGGAGATTAAGACCGAGCGTATCAGAAGAAATATGGCCTGCAATAACTACATTGAGGTTAGCGTCTTTTACTTTTTTAAGATGATCTTCGCTTAGGTGCATGGAAACCAGGGTCCTGATACCGGATTTATAAAATTTATCGAATACCTCCCGGGGGCCTTCGGTGCCTCCGGTCATCTCCAGAAAGATCTTACCCGCAGGCCTGCGGGGATTGCCTAAAATAATACGCGGCCCGGCATTATTACCGGCAGCGTCCTTGTATTCCGGGATCTCCTGCAGAAGGCCTAATACATCCGACACCTTCTTTGGTTTCTCTTTATCCATAAGTCTCTGAAGAAAATACGATACGTGATTATCAGCAGGGGTATGCATGCACATAAACGGCATATCCAGGAGCCTGGCGGCGTCTACCGAACGCATATGGTTGGCAGGCAAAACCCTTCTCTCCACCTCAAACTTGCGTTCATCGACGAGCCTCTGCGCAACTTTCCTGGGTATCCCTACCCCAACCAGCATATCAACCTGTAACTGCATCACCTTGTAAAATGCAGCCCAGGCCTTGCCCTCGGGGTGATGCGAGATGACCAGGTCCAGGCCCTCTTTTTTACGGATCCCGTCTGCCAAGAGGAGCTCCCCGACCTCTATGTCTATCCCCACCATGATCTTCTTTACCGGGGTCCCGGGATCACCGTACAATATCGCCGTATCCTCATATGAGCTGACGCGGGATGAGCCCCTGGGGTCGCGTTCTTTCCCCAACCTTACTACCTGGTTATAAAAATCAGAGAGGTTCATTTCTTTACGCTCAGCCCCTTTCGAACTTCCGTTATACCCTTATTGAATTTTTCTGCGCTCATAAACCTGGACATTACATTGTTCCATATGCCATAATATAACCCGGAGCCAACCTTTACCCAATATCTGCCTGAAAAACTATCTACTACGCTCTTATGCAAATAATCCGGCCCGGCAATGGCCAGGATAAAAACAAACATGCTTGCCAGTATAAAACCCCTGGCTGTTCCTACGATAATCCCGCCCCATTTATGCAACCCCGGGGTAGACTCTGCTTTAATAAACTTCACGAAGACTATCCGTAAGCCTACAAAAACCAGATACCCTATAATAGCAAGGAGTAAAAAAGAGATCGTATCCATAAAATTACCGAATATATTCTTGAGCCCCAGGCGGCCTGACAGGTAAGCCGAAAACACAATATAGTAATGCATGGAAAGATAAGCGGCTAAAACAATACCCAACAGCTTAAATAATTCCGTAAGCAGCCCGCTTCTTACAGCGATGTAACATATTCTGGATAAAAGGATTATGATAACGAGGTCTACCCAGTTTAATTTATCTAAAACCATGCCCTTTTCTCCTTTTTAGCAAAGTTGGTAAAGTATAGCATATAAAGAGGCAATTTGCAAGGAAAGCGCTTTCTTTCTTGATTATGGTAAGTGCTTGGGTGGGGGTCTCTAGTGCTGAAGCTTTTTCTTCAGGAGTGCAATTTCCTGCTTTTGCTGCTCTACCTGCTCCGCCAGTTGCATAATCGCATCGCGCAGGAGACTGTCACGATTAAGTATATCGCCTGTCTCAAAGGGCAGAGATTCTCCTTTTCTCCATTTTCGCAGAAGTTCTATATCGTCATAATTATCGAACACGTGGTCCGCTGCTCCTCCTTGAGCTCCGTTAACCGTTAGCGTTCCTGAAATGACGACGTTGCCGGTTGAGTCCGCTATACTAACCTTGACGGAGCTTGGCTGAAATATGCGCAGATTCCCTCCTGAATTGTCAATCTCCCACTGAGTGTAAGTGTTATCTTCGAAGACGATACGAGGCGATCCAGAAAGAACACCAAGCCGCACATTATCTGAACCTCTGGCAGTTTCTGTAATTGCCGCATTGATTTGTAACCCTTCAGGGCTTACCGTTCCCACGCCGACCTTGTTTTCAACAAACAGGGTTCCATCAGCATAAGTAGGATTACGGTAATTGGTACCTATGGCAATCTGATCTGAGGTTAATTGCCGATAAGACCCGAAAGGAGAAGGATAAAACGTAGTGATGGTAATCTTTTCTTCTGCAAACGATAAAGAGAATAGGCCAAGAATATAAAATATGCCAAGCAACAATGTTTTTAAGTTTTTTACCATTTTCCCCTCCTTATATTTTCTTTTTTTTACTATATCAAAAGCAGAGTCAACTGTCAACAAAAATCAGCCGTTACGCAATCCCCGCTTACATTTTTCAGCCTTACCAGAACAAGCTTATTACTAAGGCTCCTGCCTGAGCTGACCAATACCTTGATATAATTTCCGGTATATCCTTCCCAAAAAGAGCAGTCTTCTTTATTACGGCCTTCAATAAGCACCTGCATAACCTCACCCAGGAATCTTTTCTTGTAATCCAGACTGCATCCCTCGGATACCTCAGAGAGCCTGCGCACCCTTTTATTTAACGTATCCGCGTCAAGGCGTCCGCCGAAAGTATCCGCCAAGGTCATCTTCCTTGGGCTGTAAGGAAAAATATGCACCTTGGCTGGCGAGATTTTTTTGACTAAAGACAGGGTGTTTTTAAAATTGGCCTCTGTCTCTCGGGGGAAACCCACCATTACATCGGTGGTAATCGCTATCTCCGGAATAAGTTTCCTGATGCGCCGGATAAGCTTCAGGTAATCCAGGCTACGGTAGGCGCGGTTCATCCGCCGCAGTATTTTATCGTCTCCGCTTTGCAGCGGGATATGCAGATGCCGGCAGAACTTTTCGGAATGCGCTATCAGACGAATTAAATTTCCTGAAACATCCCCGGCTTCTATAGAGCTAAGCCTGATGCGTCTTAGGCCGGCTATCTCATCCAGCTCCTTTAAAATATCAACTAGGGTCCTTGCGGGCTTAAGATCTCTGCCGTATGAACCCAGGCAAATACCGCAAAGTATGATCTCCTGGAAACCTCCCGCAACAAGTAAGCCTGCCTCCCGGATAATCTCTTGGGGCAACCTGCTTCTGGAATAGCCCCTGACCAAAGGCACCTTGCAATACGAACAGCGATTGTTGCAGCCGTCCTGGATCTTGATAAAAGCCCTGGAATGCCCGAAGAAATTACGTATCCCCTCGCCCGGGCCTTCTGCTTTAGTATATTTATTATCAAGTAGCTGCGGCACCTTCAACTTGTCCCGGTTCCTGATAATATGGGTTACTCCGCTGATTGCGGAAATCTCTTTACCGTCAAGCTCGGCGTAACAACCGGTAACGATAACCTTAGCCTTGCGGTTCTTGCGGCTGGCAAGCTTAATGAAATAACGCGACTTACGGTCAGCAGCCGAGGTTACGGTGCAAGTATTAATGACATATACGTCTGCTTTGCGCAGGCTGCCTGCGTCCTTAAACCCTGCATCCAGGAAACGCTCTCTCATCTGCTGAGTCTCGTATTGGTTTACCTTGCAACCCAGGGTAAAGAATTTAACAGTCTTCATATAAATAGAGCCTTACGAAACTGGCTACCGCTATTGCGGCAGTTTCTACGCGCAGGACCAACTCTCCTAAAGTAACCGGCAGGAAGCCCTTATCCTTGGCCATGTTTATCTCCTCGTCAGTAAAATCGCCCTCCGGTCCGATAAGCACAAGGATATTCTTGGCTTTAACCTTATCTAAAGCCTGTTTGAGGCTGTAGCATTCAGGCTGGGCTAGGGTAGGGATCAACCGCAGGTCATATGCCCCGGATGCATCCAATACTTCCCTGATATCCTTTATAGGCTCTATTACAGGCAGATAAACCCGGTGGCTTTGTTTTGCCGCAGCTAAGGCTATCTTCTCCCAGCGCTTAATCCGGGAGGCCTGCTTAGGCCTATCTAATCTGACTATAACCCGCTCTGTTAACAGGGGGATAATCCTGGTTACTCCCAGCTGAATCAGCTTGTCTATGATATCGTCCATCTTAGAATTCTTAGGTATGGCACAGGCAACAGTCAACTCTAAGCCCCTGCCTGCCGGGCCCGAGGGATGCCTTTCCTTTATGCTAAGCAGGGCCTTATCTGTTATCGCTTCAACGCAGCATAGATATTTATTCCCTCCCTCATCAAAGATAATAACCTTTTCTTTCATCTTAACGCGCAGGACATCCCGCAGGTGATGGACCTCAGATAGATCGAAGATTACTATTGAATCTTGGGAGATATTTTCTTTACGGACAAAAAAACTGTGCATTTAAAAAATCCTCCAGAACAATCTCAAGCCCAAAAAAACTATGATTGAGCCGCAGATAAAATTAAATATTACGCAATAAAAATTATTCCTGTCAGAAAGGAATCTCCTGACTAGTCCGGCGCAAATAGTCAGCGCCAATAAAGGAGAGATCATTGTGCCTGCGCCGAATAATAACCCGTAATATAAGGCCCGAGGCCAACTGCCGGAAACTAACCCCAGGTAGGAAAAGACAGCCAGAAGCGGCGCGCAGGGCAAGAGGCCTGTTACCAGGCCTAATATTAACAGGCTCTTTCTGTCATTATTTATGAACCTTGCGTAGAAAAGCTGCCAGGGCCTGAATTCCGGCCTGGAGCCAACAGCAATAAAAACGCCTAAAATAACAATAAAAACGCCTGCCGATACAAATATATACTTGGAGAAATCCCCTAATAACCTGTCTATGACAAGCCTGCCTGCAAAAAAAACGGCTAAGCTCAACAGTAAATAGGCTAATATCTTTGCCGAGGAAAACAAAAAATATGCCGCTGCCCCCTGGCGCATAGATTTTTCTGTCCCGGCAACATAAGAAACAAGCAACGGCCCGCAACTTACCAGGCAGGGCCCTGAGCCAAAAAGCAGGCCTAATAAAAAAATGCTGGGGGCCATTTTATTCACCTGATATTAACTGCGACTCGGAAAACACCTCTGCGGTAAATACATAGACCTCTGTATTTTTGTCCTTCCAGGCATCAGGGGGGAGCCCGGCCTTCTGAGTACAAAGAGTAGAAAGAAATTCTTCCTTTGACCAGCCGGTCTCTGTGGCTACCTGAGGAAGGAAAACCCCGCTCCTTAGCCCTTTCTTTATTAAAACCCCGTGGATCCCAAGCTTAATCTCATCGGCAGAAGCCACCCTGCGCATTGGAGAAAGCACGGAGATCTCTATTTCTATCCCGGCTAACTCATCCGCCTTAACAGGTTCAAAGCGCGGATCGCCAACCGCTGCCTCCACTGCCATATCCCTGACGGTAAGATAAAGCGGCTCTGTTCCTATAAGGTTACCTATGCAGCCGCGAAGCTCACCCTGCTCGTGAAGCGTAACAAAAGCGCCTCCCACCCCAAGCAGCTGCCGGTCCTTTTCGTTAAATTCCTGTTTTCTCCCGCTCTTAAGGTATTCCGCTATAGAATTACGCGCAATCTCTAACAGCCTTTTCTTTTGTTTATTATCCAGCATCGCAACTTCTCCTTTGTCGGTTTTGCCTTTACTCTCTTCCTTATATATAGCTGCGCTTACATACCCTACCACCCTTGCGTAATCGCCGCTTGCCTGGCCGGAATTCGCATATCTCAATATCCTCGCCTGCCTGCACCCAAGCTCCCTGGCATATAATAGCCCTGTGGCTACGGCAGAAAGGCCGCAGGCTTCCGTCTTTTTTGCTGCTGCTGAAGCATATAGCCCTGAGGCGTCTAAATCCCTTATATAGGAGATGGTCAGCTCATCAATCCCGGATGCCTCTCTTGCGCCGTGATAATGCGACAGGTCGGTAGAGACTACTACCAGGCATCTCCTCTCCTTGCTCAAAACACTCAAACCGTGCGCAAGGAGCTGGCAATCGCTAAAATTAACTCCGCCTGCTAACAGAGGAACTATACGAAAACCTTTCAGCACCTTTTGTAAAAAAGGCAGTTGCACCTCCAGGGAGTGCTCTCTTAAGAATGCCTCAGGGATATCGGTTACCCGTGGATTTATCTGCATCAGCTCTTTAGAAAATCCCTCATCCACGGCTACATTACCCAGGGGAGTTTGGAAACTACCCCGGGGCCAGATAGCAAACCCTTCAAAAGGCAGGCTGTGGCTAGGCGCAATTATTATCACCGTATCGTAAACTCTGTTGATTATTTCTTTATATCCGTAAGCTGCAACTCCCCCGGAATAGACGTACCCTGCATGCGGAGAGATTAAAACACAAGGGGCCGGACCTGCACCTGCTTGGGGTGCCGAATCAAGAAAGGTATCTATGAGTGCGGATAATTCCTTGGGGTTATCCGGATAAAAACTACCAGCCACATTAGGGGTTTTTGTGCCTGCGGCATAGGAATCAATGCTGGCAGCCAAAAGCACGATACCCAATATAAAGGCCGGGACTGTTAGCTTTCGCATAAGCCAAAGGAAATCCCTGCTAGTTCCATACACCTTTAATCTCCTCGGCGCAAAATTTACACTTTCCGCCTACAATATTTATCTCGGATACCATATAACCTGTTCTTTTAATAACGACATTTTTGCATTTAGGACAATAAGTATTCTCCGCCTTATTGCCCGCCACATTACCTATATATACGTACTTCAGGCCGCAATCCAGCGCTATCTGCCTGGCCTTTTCTAACGTCTCTACCGGGGTAGGGCTAAGCCCTGCCAGCTTATATATGGGGATAAAACGGGAGAAATGCAGCGGCGTATCCTCTCCCAGGTTATCTTTTATCCACAGGCACATTTTAATAATCGATTCTTCGTCATCGTTATACCCTGGCAGAATGAGATTGGTAATCTCTAAATGCACGCCTTCTTCTTTTAAGATTTTTAAAGACTCCAGCACCGGATCCAAGGAACCCTCCGACATCTTTGAATAATATTCCCGGGTAAAGCCCTTTAAGTCAATATTAGCCGCATCAAGGTACCTGGCGAGCTGCCTCAGCGGCTGGGGGTTAATATATCCGTTTGAGTGCATGATATTTCTTATCCCCTGGGCACGGGCGAGCCTGGCTATCTCAAGCATATATTCATAAAATATGGTAGGTTCGGTATAGGTATAGGCAATGGTCTGCCTGCCGCAGGATTTTACTTTTTCAATCAGCTGGGCCGGCTTAAGGTATACATAATCCACTTCTTCCGGAAGACGCTGTGAGATATCCCAGTTCTGACAAAACTTACATCGAAGGTTACAACCTGCGGTAGCAACGGAAAAAGTCAGGCTTGAAGGCAAAAAGTGAAATAAGGGCTTCTTCTCGATGGGGTCATCAATGGTCAGGCTTACAGGCTTGGCATAGACCAGGGTATAGAGAATGCCGTCATGGTTTTCCCTCACTCCGCAAAAACCCCTTGCCCTGTTTGCAATAACGCAGGTGCGCGGGCATAACCGGCACTGCACCGTTTTATTGCCGGTTTTTTCATAAAAGAGCGCTTCCTGTAATTCGGCCTCGGAGAAGATCCTTGGTAAGAAAAGGCAGACTGAAAGCAAGACAAAGAAAATAAATAAACTAAAAATTAACTTTAATAAATTATTCATGTGCGAAGCAGGGGATCTGGATTGAGCAAGACACTCCGCTCGCTACGGCGTCCCTAAAGGGATTCCCTTCGGTCACTTATCGCGCCGTTGCGCTCGAGTGAAGAAGCCAAAATACATTATTTTGGCTTCCACCATTACTTACATTAATGTAAGTAATGGTGGAGCAGAGGAGGATCGAACTCCCGACCTTCGCGATGCGAACGCGACGCTCTCCCAGCTGAGCTACTGCCCCTGATTGAATAACAAACCTGTTTCTTATTATGACGCGGATTTAATTAATGTAGCATAACTGCGGTAATTTGGCAAACAAAAACGACAGGATAAACAAGGAGGTAATTATTTTACGCTTACGGATGGCATCCTGAAACGCGCTTTCATGGAAACCCTGGGGTTTCTATCTGAAGAACCGCACTCGTCGGAGGTTGTTATCTTGGCCGGGTCCCAGCAACCCTCGATAGACATATCCACATAATCGACGGACCCGTCATAGGGGGTGTAGGTTACGCTGGTTACCTTCCTGCCGAGAACCTCCCATCCCGTATCACAAGAGGCACAGGCAAAACCAGAACAATGTTCGCAGTACAAAAGCTGGTACTCATCAGCAGTGCCTTTAGGACGAAAACGGTAGGCCTCCCAGTGATCGCCTCCTGTACCATACACGCCATCTCCTGGATCTGACGGACTAACAGCATCATCTACATAAAACTCTATTGCCGCGCCGTCGTCTACGTCAATCTTCTCGTTCCTTACAATCTGGTCGCCATCACTCACTGTCCTATTAATCTTTGCGTTGCCTATAGCCATAGAAACCTGTTTGGCTGAATGTTCCAGGATATAGGAAAGGTCGTTTTGAACTTTCGAGCGCCTATCTACTGCTAACACGTGAGTAAGACTGAATAACGAGAGGATGGTAAAGGTAATAGCCAGGATCGATAAAAGGATCATCGATACTACTACCTCAAGGAGGGTGGAAGATCTAGTAGAGCGTAGTTTCATTCCAGGTTACCCTAAGCGTTACTCGACGCAGGTTAAATTCAGGGATTATGGTATAGTTGGCGTTATAAATTATAGTATCCAGAGTCCGGTCTGCCTCAGGGAGGCACCCCGTCTGCTGCGTATGAGACCCATCGCTGTCACAATAACGCAGCACTGTAGTGTCCGTAGTATTGAGGGCGCTTGCAGAGGTATTCCAGGTATCAGCCCGCACATGCACCTGTAGATAGTCGAGGAGGTTCTTGCTCATCTGGACAGCGGCTACGCGGGATCGGGCGTGTATGGTAAGCTTCTTAGCCGAAATAAGGACTTCGAAAAGCCCGGTAGCCAATAGGGCCATCACAATGACGGAAACAAGAACTTCAAGTAAGGTTAGCCCCTTTTTAACCATCCGCAAAGATATTATAGAATGTGTAGCAGGCTAAAAGATATTAAGGACAGCCGGTACCACCAACAGGGGTAGGCTCAGTAGCGGTATCGCTCATTTCATATTGACACTCCAGGTATCCGCCTGAACCTGTCCGGTCTGCGACAGAGCCATAGCTAGAGCCGCTATTGCCGGTGACGCTATAACCCCAGTTCCCCGCAGCAATGGCAATCTTTAGGTTTGCATTTATCTCCTGGCGATCGGTTTTAGTGACTACCTCATAAGGATAGTAGAATCCTTCTTCCATCTTGTAAATCTTCTCTGCCGCATCTATCAGCTTGAGATTAGCTTTAGCTTCCTTATTGAGGGCGCGTTCCCGGGTAGCGGTAAACTGAGGCAGGGCCAAGGCAGCCAGAATAGAAATAATAATGAGGGTGGTGAGGATCTCGATCATGGTAACAGCTGTAATCTTATTTTTACGCATTAAATATCCTCACTTCTACTCCTAAGGTATAGCGCCGAGGAAATCAGGGGCAGCTAACATTAGGGGTTGGCTCCTCGATGGTATGAGGAAGAGAATACTCGCATCCTGAATAACTGCCGGTTCTCCTCTTGGCGTATGCAGTAAAATCATCGATACCGGTGCTGTTAATAGAATAGTCCCAGTCCCGTTTTGCATCCTTTCTCAACATCAGGCCGAGGCTACGGTTAATCACAGCGATATCGGTTATTGTTCCGGAACCAGGATAGTATTGGCCGTTTTCCACCAAATAACCCCTTTCAGCCTCGGCAATGCGCTTAAGGTCAGCTTTTGCCTCTTTAGCAAAAGCGCGCTCTCTAGAAGCATTAAACTGAGGCAAGGCTAAACCCGCTAAAATACCGAGTATCATAACCACTACCAACACCTCGGTAATAGTTACTCCCGTTACTGAATTAATAGTACCCTGCACTTCCGCCCCAGGCACTGGACGCATAGGTCATGGTCACGGTGTAGGTATTCGATGCATTAGGTGTCTTGCCGCTTGCAGTACACCTGGTAGCTGTGCCAACGGTATCAGAGGTAGAATATTGAAAATAGTGCGTGGCAGTACAAGTTGTGGGAGCTTCTACCATCAGGTCGCCTATTGTTCCGGTATAAATACCCTTCTCCTGATCGTAGGCCTCCTCTGCGGTACGCATCTGGCCTAATATGTCCTTGGCCTCTGCAGACCTTCCCCTCTCCACTACCTTGGTATACTGGATAAAACCAAGCGCGCCCAAAATACCAATGATAATGATAACCACAATCAACTCCAATAAAGTAAAGCCTTTTCTCATACTCTCACCCCTCCAGTATCAGCCTAAGTCTTAATAATACCCTGCGCTACCGCTCCAAGTACCGGAAGCATAAGTTAAAACTATC
>CAZKQC010000030.1:0-10928 GCA_964554825.1 uncultured Planctomycetales bacterium | reverse complement strand
TCCAGGACCCCTACCTCAGAGGCCATGACCACAAAGTCATTATTGGTTATTATATAGCGCGCGGGGCGCAGGCCGTTCCTATCCAGTACTGCCCCGATATGCCGGCCATCGCTAAAGGCTATTGAGCTCGGCCCATCCCAGGGCTCCATAAAGCAGGCGTGGTATTTATAAAAGTCCCGTAGCTCTTTACTCATGAATTTATTATGTTCCCAGGCAGCAGGGATAAGCATCATCATGGCATGCTCAAGGGACCTGCCGGATAATACCAGGAGCTCAAAGAAATTGTCAATTACCGCTGAGTCGCTGCCGCCCTGCGTAATGACCGGCTTTAATTTTTCTATATCTGTACCGAAGAGCTCGCTGGCAAGGAGCCGTTCCCTGGCGCTGACGCCGTTAATATTGCCGCGCAGGGTATTGATCTCGCCGTTATGGGCAAGAAATCTAAAAGGCTGCGCCAGGTCCCAGGTAGGAAAGGTATTTGTAGAGTAGCGCGAATGCACCAGGCACAATGCGCTTTTAATACTTTCGTCCTTAAGGTCAAGGAAGAAGCTATCCAGCTGTCCGGGCATCAAAAGGCCCTTATAGGAAAAGGTACGGCAGGAGATATTAGTGATATAGAACGAGCTCCTCTGTTTTAAGGTAGAGGCGCGTATAACATTCTCTACCTGTTTTCTGATAATATAAAGCCTTCTTTCAAAACTTAATTCATCGAGGAGCTCTTTGTTTTTCAGGATAAATACCTGCTCAAAGACAGGCTGAGTCTGGCTGGCTATTCTTCCGATATTAGAGTTATCTGTAGGGACGCTGCGCCAACCCAGAAGAACCTGGCCTTCAGCCTGAATGAACCTCTCAAATACCTCTTTACAGAAACTGCGTTCTCCTTCATCTTGAGGCAGAAAGATGAGCCCGGTTGCGTATGAACCGGGTTTAGGCAGGTCAATATTGATATCCGAAGCTGCTTTTTTAAAAAACTCATGAGGGGTTTGGATAAGTATCCCTGCGCCATCTCCAGTCTTGGGGTCTGAACCCACTGCCCCGCGATGCGAAAGTCTATGCAATACCTCTAAACCCTGCTTTATGATAACATTGGACTTCAGTCCCTTAATATTGCAGACAAACCCTACCCCGCAGGCATCATGCTCAAATGCCGGGTCATAAAGTCCCTGTTTTCTGGGGATACTGTTATCTTGCATAGCTATACCTTCCACTTAGTAGGGTCAATCCCCAATTTCTTTATCTTGGAGCGCATGGTATTGCGGTTAATCCCCAAAATCCTGGCTGCCTTGACCTGATTACCCTCTGTGCGCTCCAGGATATGTTCGATTAAAGGCTTTTCTATCTCAAGTAAGACCGATTTATACAAGAGCCCTTTTTTTTCGCTATACCAGGAGTCCTCTAGTTCTATTACCTTATCTTTGATAAAAGCCAGGTCCTTGATATTACCCTTTTTAGCCAGCCTTATTACATTACCCTGCTCCAGGCTTTCCGAAAGGTTGTAACCCTCTTCTTTAAATATCTTGTTCAACAACTCCTTGACTTTATTTTCATCTGAACCGGTAATCACAATAGTAATCATATCCTGCATAATAATTAAGCAGCCTGGCTAAAAAATAAAATGCAGATCTTGTTACTTGATAAAAAGCATCTCGCGGTATTTAGGCAGATCCCAGGCATCATCCGAAACCACGCACTCCAGCTCATCCGCGTGTTTACGTATATGCTCCATAAGCGGCTTGAGCTTTTTAAAGTAAACCTGGGCGCGTTTTTCGTTATCCAGCTTTCCAGTCTCCTGAAGCAGTTTATCCATTACATTAGTATTGCGCCTGACATAATAGATCTTGGAAATTATTTCGCTTAAGTGTTCTTTCTTATCCTCTAGCGCCGCAGGTAAGGCCCTTAACCCAGTGCTCTTTTTGAGCGCAGCAACTTCATGCAGTATGCTTGAGAGCAGCCGCTCATATTTATACCCCGCAGGCACCACCGAGGCATTTACCATCTCTTTTAAGGTATTAGCCTCTATCTCCAGAGTCAGATTATACGTATGTATCCAAATGTGGTAACGCGCGATCAGCTCTTCCTTGGAGAAGACTTTATACTTTTCAAAGAGCGAGATATTCTCTTCTTTAGTCAAGGCCTCCAGGGCCTCATAGGTTGCCGCTACATTAGGCAGGCCTCTTTTTTTTGCCTCTTTTATCCACTCCGGTGAATAATTATTGCCTTCAAAGCGGATATCCTTAGTCGTCTTAATAATAGAGCTGATTACCTTTAAGACCGCAGAGTTAAACTCTTTTCCGGTAGCTGTAACTTTCTTAATCTCTCTGGCTACGTAATCCAAGCTCTCTGCGATTATGGTATTGATTACGGCAATAGGTGTTGAGATGTTCTGGGAGGAGCCTACTGCGCGAAACTCAAACTTCGCTCCTGTAAAGGCAAAAGGCGAGGTGCGATTTCTGTCCGTCATATCTTTATTGAATTTGGGAAGCCTGGCAATCCCTAAATCAATGATATCTCTTTTTGAAACCCTGCCTCTTGTCCCCTTCTCAAGCATATCCAGGATTTCAGTTAACTGTTCCCCTAAGAAAACGCTGATAATCGCAGGAGGCGCTTCATTAGCTCCCAGGCGATGCTCGTTTCCGGCTAAGGCCACGCTTGCACGCAGAAGATCAGCATGGATATAAACAGCACGTAATACTGCGACCAGTATGGTTAAAAATTGCAGGTTATCCTCAGGGGTCTGGCCGGGATTAAGCAGGTTGTTACCCTGGTCATCCGAGAGTGACCAATTCAGGTGTTTTCCGCTTCCGTTGATACCGGCAAAGGGCTTCTCGTGTAAAAGACAAACCAGATTATGCCGCAAGGCTACCTTTTTCATTAACTCCATGAGCAGCTGGTTATGGTCTGCGGCAAGATTAGACTCTTCAAAGATAGGGGCAAACTCATACTGATGAGGCGCTACCTCATTATGCCTGGTCATAACCGGAATTCCTAACTTATAGGCCACTTCTGCAACCTCAAACATGAAATTGACTACGCGCTCTTTAATGGTGCCGAAATACTGGTCTTCCAGCTGCTGGCCCTTAGGCGATGGCGCGCCTATTAGGGTGTGGCCGGTCATGACCAGGTCCTGGCGTAGGTTGTAATAGTTCTTATCGATAAGAAAATACTCCTGTTCCGGTCCGCAGGTAGAAAACACCTTTTTAATGTCCTTATGCCCGAAAAGCCGTAACAACCCTATTGCTGCTTTACTCAACGCTTCATCAGAACGCAAAAGCGGTAGTTTCTTATCAAGGCTTGAGCCATGATATGAGATGAATATCGTAGGTATGCAGAGTGTATTTCCGTAGCTGCTTTCAATGATAAAGGCAGGACTTGTGGGATCCCAGGCAGTATAACCACGGGCTTCAAATGTAGCGCGCATGCCTCCGGAAGGAAAACTTGAGGCATCAGGCTCTCCCTGGATTAATTTGTTCCCTGAGAACTTCTCAATAACCTTACCCGGCCCAGTAATGGAGATAAAGCTATCGTGTTTTTCTGCAGTCAGTCCGGTCATCGGCTGGAACCAGTGGGTATAATATGTGGCGCCCTTAGAGATAGCCCAATCCTTCATGGCAGAGGCAATCTCATTGGCTTGTTTTAAGCTTATAGTCTTTCCTTCAGACATCCACTTTTTAAAGGCCTGGAAGGTAGACTTGGAAATATGCTTGCGCATAGTCTCGGTGCCAAAGGTATTATCTCCGAAATAATTAGAAACCCTCTTGGGAGAACTAATTTTATCCAACTTTAAGCCGTTGATCTTAAAAAGAACCTCCTGCCTTACGCTCATTTCTGCCTCCTCTTAAAATAAATAAAAAAGGCGTTCATTTTAGCCGATTATCCGGCCATCTGAACGCCTATGTTCGCTTTATCTGCACAATAAGGCACTGCAATGTGCCTAAAAACTAGTCTTCCTATATCTTTATATACAAGTAAAGAAATTCTCTTTCTGGTAACATATTTCTTGAGTTAACCAATAGCCATGCCGCCGCGCTCTTCCGTGCGTATGCGCACGCATTCCTTCAGGTCGAGGATAAAGATCTTCCCGTCCCCGGTCTCTCCTGTCTTTGCTCCTTTGATAATTGCTTTAATGGTCGGTTCCACAAAATCTTCGTTAACCGCAATCTCCAGCCGGATTTTCTTCAAGAGATTGCCTTTTTCTTTGACTCCGCGGTAAACCTCGGTGACTCCTTTTTGCCTGCCATGACCCAAGACCTCGCTTACGGTAATCAGGTTTATTTCGGACTTATATAGTTCTTCCTTTACTACCTCCAGTTTAAAGGGCTGGATTATGGCAATAATAAGCTTCATCTAGGCCTCCTATTCCAAAACAGTATATGCTGTTTCATGATGCTGGGTAAGATCCAGCCCCATAAGTTCTTCTTTTTCATTTACCCGCATGCCGATCACAAAATCCACCAATCTGTAAATAATCAATGTGCCAAGAAAGGCGTAGAGTAAAACAACCACTACAGTAATCAACTGGGATATGAACTGTTTAGGATTACCGAAGAACAAACCGTTGGCACCTGCCGGATTTACCAATTTAGAGGCGAATAAACCTGTTGCCAATGACCCCCAGATCCCTCCGATGCAATGCACGCCAAAGGCATCCAGGGCATCGTCATAGCCAAGCCTTGGCTTGATTACGCTTACGGCAATAAAACAAAATACGCTTACCAGTAAACCGATGATGATCGCAGGGATAACCCCTACAAATCCTGCAGACGGAGTAATTGCAACCAGGCCTGCTACTGCGCCGCTGGCAGTCCCGAACATCGTAGGCTTTCCGTGTGAAAGCCAGTCTAAGATTGCCCAGCTTATCCCTGCTGCGGCAGCTGCGGTATTGGTAACTACAAAGGCATTCACTGCTATGCCATTGGCAGCAAGGGCGCTTCCGGCATTAAACCCAAACCAGCCAAACCACAATAATGCCGTGCCCAATACTACGAAAGACATGCTATGCGGAACAGGCGCGCTGCTGTTAAGATTCTTTCTTTTTCCAATGACTAAAGCAGTCACCAGGGCAGCTATGCCTGCGTTGATATGCACCACTGTCCCTCCTGCAAAATCCAAAGCCCCCAGGTTCCTCAGCCAACCGCCAATCCCCCATACCCAGTGGCAGACCGGGTCATAGATAAAGGTTGCCCACAACAGGGTAAATATCAGAAAAGCGGAGAATTTCATTCTTTCGGCAAATGCGCCGATAATAAGAGCAGGGGTAATAATGGCGAACATGGCCTGAAAGATCATAAAGGCCTGATGAGGGATGGTCCCGGCGTAATCAGGATAGGGCTCCAAACCCACGCCAGCTAAGCCAAACCAGCCAAATCCTCCCCAGAAACCATCTCCGGGGTGAAAAGCAAGGCTGTAGCCAAATAAAACCCACTGCACGCTAAGCGCGCAGAGAATTATAAAACACTGCATCAGGACCCCGAGGATGTTTTTGCGCCTTACCATCCCTCCGTAGAAGAACGCCAGGCCCGGGGTCATCAACATTACCAGGGCCGCTGAAATCAAAACCCAAGCTGTATCGCCTGCATTAATCATCACTCATCCCTCTCTTTCTAAAATATGCAACTTAAATAAACTCCGCTATAAAACCTGCTCTTCTGGTTTCCGTTTCCTTTATCGCTGATGTTACCCCAGGGGACGGAGTAATTAACATTTGGTTTGCAGCTTAAACTCTTTGTTAAAAGAATCGTAACCCCGGCGCCTACTGCTGAATCTCCACCCTTGCCGCGGTAATATTGTTTGTTGTTGAATCCGGCATGGCCTCCCAAATCAAGGCTCAATAGATATTCCTTTACTTTGAAAGGAATGCTGTAGGCAAGGTTGAGTACCGTATAGCTGCCCTCCCCGCCTCCATCTTCCTTCTTGCCATAGTCATAATAATAGAATACCGAGGGCGAGAAGAACAGCTTGGGGAAACCGCAACCAACATAGAATTCTCGACTGAAATCCTTGGTTGCCCCATCCGTAGGAAGCGCATCCAGAAAATCATAATAGGTATGACCGAGAGAAAAATCAAAAGCATTAAAATTGTAGGTATAATCTACGATGAGGTCGGTCTCGCTGGACTTCAGGGCATCGCGGTTCTCCAAGTCGCGGCTCGTCCACCATCCGAATTTCAACCTCCCCAGTTTTGACTCGGGGCTTTTAATATAAAAACCCGGCTGCACCACAGGGTCTCCATCAAGCATGATGCCCCGCCACATATATATTGAACTGAAATTCAAGTCTCCCGAAACCTCAAAACCCAAATCGGAAAGCATGCCTTCCCGGGCAATAAGAAGCCCGGGTATAAAAAGAAACACTGTCGCAAGAACAAGCATGCCCTTAAGCATTTACATCTCCTTTTTGGGCGGGTTAACGCACTCTTTAATTGCATTGTTCCTGCGTTCCCCCGTCCGGATCCTTATACAATCATCAAGCGGTAAAACAGCGATCTTGCCATCCCCCATCTTACCACCGGAACAATAAAATAATACGGTGCAGATAATCTTATTTACCTGACTATCCATAGCGTAAATTTCGATCTTAGTCTTATGCACGAATAGAAAACTCTCTGGCCTGGCAGTCTGGCTGCCGAAACCGCGCACCTCGCTTACCGTCATGCCGCCGATACCTGCTTTTATCAGGGAATCGGTAAGCTCCTTTAGCCTTTCTGTGCGTATAATACATTCTAT
Source organism: uncultured Planctomycetales bacterium (assembly GCA_964554825.1). Taxonomy (GTDB): domain Bacteria; phylum Omnitrophota; class Gorgyraeia; order Gygaellales; family Profunditerraquicolaceae; genus VGKF01. The sequence continues at coordinate 4,206 of CAZKQC010000030.1, read as the reverse complement.
CTTTTTCATAACTACCTCCTGACCAAACAAATAAAAGGCGTCCTTCATCACCTTCATAGGGATAAAAGACGCCTGCGTCTGCTTAAAATAATAAAGGCGTTCCTTATGCAGAACGCCTTTGTAGTCTCTACACTTCTTCGTGTCTTACGCTAATACAAGTAAAAAAAAGATACTCCTGGTAACTCTTTTTAAATCTTATCTACGTATTTGCGGCACTTTTCTTTAATCTGAGCCAATAGTTTTACCACCCTTACGTGCGAGAGGCTTACCCTGCGGCCGATCTCTCTGGTAGTGAGGCCTTCGGCATAAAAAAAGAGTATATCTTTCTCTCTTTTGCTAAGCCCGTCATTACGGATAGTTTCGGCAAAGAGCTTACTGTTTAGGCTATCCCTGGGGTCTTGATGACTTTCGCACTTTAAGCATAGAAGCTCATCCGCCTCGCAGCCTTTCTTATCCAGCATCTCTTCTAGACTGAGGGCCCGGCTATTCACGCTTGAAAGGCGCAGGTAATTTTTAAGGTAGAAGTAGCATCCCTGCAGGATATAGCTATCTGTTTTATCGCTAATCCTCCCCTGGCTAAATTCTCTCCAAAGATGAATTAAAGACTCTTGATACAGGTCTTCGTAGTTAGCCAAAGGTGATTGCCTAGATAGCCTATAGACTATCCCTTTTAATTTAGGTGATATCCTCTTTAAAAGTCCCTCAAAATACATCCTGGCTCCTATCCTAAAAATGAAAAAACGTCCTGCTTAGCGGTTTTCGCTAGAAAGGACGTCATTATCCAGTGCTAGGCTTTAGAAAAGCCTAAAAACAAAGAAGCGTTCGCCTCGCGAACGCTTCTTTGTGTTCTTACTTTCAGGCACTGACTTTGTGCCCTCTGTAATTAAAGTTTAGCACAATCCTTATAATTGTCAAGCGCTTTTACACCAATCCCTGATCCATCATGGCATCAGCTACCTTGACAAAGCCGGCGATATTGGCGCCGTTGACATAATTGATATAGCTGCCTTCCTTGCCGTACCTTACGCACTGCTCATGGATTGCGACCATGATTCCGTGCAGTTTTTGATCAACCTCTTCGCGCGACCAGGAGAAGCGCATACTGTTCTGGCTCATCTCCAATCCAGATGTAGCCACGCCTCCGGCATTAGATGCCTTTCCGGGGGCGTAAAGGATCTTTGCCTTCTGAAAGACCTCAACGCCTTCCGGCGTAGTAGGCATATTTGCACCCTCACCTATGGCGATACAGCCGTTTTTCACTAACATCTTCGCATCGCTCTCTCCTATTTCATTCTGAGTAGCGCAGGGGAAGGCGATATCGCATTTAACGCTCCAGGGTTTTTCGTTCTCGAAATATTTACAGTTGAAATCCTTGGCGCACTCTTTGATGCGTCCGCGCTTTACGTTCTTTAGCTCCATAACACAACTTAATTCCTTTTTGTCAATCCCACCCTTGTCATAGATATAACCGTTAGAGTCAGAGAGAGTCACTACTTTGGCGCCTAATTGAATGAGCTTCTCCACGGTATACTGGGCGACATTACCCGAACCGGAGACCACGCAGACCTTACCTTCCAAAGACTCTCCTCTAGTCTTAAGCATCTCTTGCACAAAATAAACGCATCCGTAGCCGGTTGCTTCCGGACGGATAAGACTACCACCCCAATTCAGGCCCTTTCCGGTAAGCACTCCGGTAAATTCATTGCGTAGCCTCTTATACTGTCCGAACAAGTAACCTATCTCCCTACCACCTACTCCGATATCCCCGGCAGGCACATCAGTATCCGGGCCGACATAACGAAATAACTCGGTCATAAAGCTTTGACAGAAATGCATTACCTCATTATCGGATTTTCCTTTGGGGTCAAAATCAGAACCGCCTTTTCCTCCGCCCATAGGCAGGGTAGTAAGGCTGTTCTTAAAAACCTGCTCAAAAGCCAAAAATTTCAGAATCCCTAAATTAACGCTGGGGTGAAAACGCAAACCCCCTTTATAAGGACCTATAGCGCTATTCATCTGGATACGGTAGCCGCGGTTAACCTGAATCTCGCCCTTATCATCCATCCAGGGAACGCGAAACATCATCACGCGTTCCGGCTCCACTATCCGCTCCAGGACTTTGGCTTTTTCATAATGGGTGTGCTTCTCAATGAAAGGAGCTACTGACTCTACCACCTCACGCACTGCCTGATGGAACTCCGGCTGACCGGGGTCCTTTTCAGCCACCTTCTTCATGAACTCTTCTACCTTCTTGCTCATCTTCTCCTCCTTTTAGCTAAAATAATCCTTTTTATTTATATTAAAGGCTACCTTCGCTTAAGATAATCAATGATCGCTCGAGCTGCGGTCTTCGCCATCCCCATAGCCTCAATTACCGTACCCTCGCCTCCCACGATATCTCCTCCGGCAAAAACTCCCTCTATGGAAGTTTCCATGGTTTGGGGATTAACCTGGACATCTCCGTATTTATCGGTCTTCAAATCCGGGGTTACCTTGGTTAAAATCTGATTAGCCTTAAGGCCTATGGCAATCACTGCCATATCGCAGTCCATTTCAAAATCGCTTCCGGCAATAGCAACCGGCCTTCTCCTGCCGGAGCTATCAGGTTCCCCCAGCTGACACTCCAGTGAACGCATCGACTTCACCAGCCCGTTCTGGTCTCCGGTAAACTCTTCGGGCTTAACTAAAAATCTGAATTTTACCCCTTCTTCCTTTGCGTGCTCAATCTCAAGCCTTCTTGCCGGCATCTCCACCTCGGTGCGGCGGTAGACTATTGCGGTATCAGGCTCTATCCCGTTCATTTTCTGTAAACGCAGGGCTACGCGGGCAGAATCCATAGCGGTATTACCGCCCCCGATTACAACGATGTGCCTGCCGATACTCACAGGGGTATGAAACTTCGGAAACTTGTATGCGCACATCAGGTTAACGCGGGTGAGGAACTCGTTGGCAGAATAGACATTGCAGAGGTTCTCTCCCGGTATCCCCATAAAAGAAGGAATCCCTGCGCCCAGTCCTAAGAAAACCGCGGAATACCCCTCTTTAAAAAGTTCATCTAGTGTCTTAGCCTTTCCAATAATAAAATTGGTTTTGCTCTCTACCCCTAACTTGCTTAGATAACTTATCTCAAAATCAAGTATATCCCTCGGAAGCCTCAAGGGCGGTATTCCGTAGCGCAGCACCCCGCCGGTTTTATGCAGGCCTTCAAAAACCACCACCTTTATACCCTTCCTGGCTAATTCTCCGGCGCAGCATAAACCCGCAGGACCAGAGCCGACCACTGCTACCTTAAATTTAGAAAGGCCCTGGCCGGGGATAATGCCGACCTCGAGATTGCCTTTCATCCCGTAATCACCGGCAAACCTCTCCAGAAAATGGATATTAATCGCCTCCCTAGAGGCGAAGACTGAGCCCTTTTTAGTTAATACGCAGGCCTTGCGGCACTGGTATTCCGCAGGACAGATCCTTCCGCACAGCGAAGGAAAATTATTCTTTTCTCTAATAGTAAGATAGGCGGCGCGGTAATCTTTCTGCGTTATCTGATAGATAAATGTTTTGATATCTATGCCTACGGGGCAACCAGCAATGCAGTTAGGATTCTTACATTGCAGGCAACGGCCGGCCTCCTGGAGCGCTTCTTCTTCGCTATAACCCAGGACCACCTCCTGGAAGCCTTTTATTCTCTGAACTGCTTCTAATTCCTTTATTTTTACCGGCTCTTTTTTCATTTATGCCTATTGCAGTTTTAGCCTGCAGATATGTTTTTCCTGTTCCAGGTAAAGACGGTTCCTTTTTATCAATTCTTCCCAGTCCACCAATCCTGCGTCAAATTCCGGGCCATCCACGCAGCTGAACTTGGTTTCTCCCGCAACATTCACCCGGCAGCAACCGCACATGCCTGTAGCATCCACCATAAGGGCGTTGAGTGAGACTATGGTTCTTACTTTAGAATCCCGGGTAACCATCGCAACCCTCTTCATCATCGGTATTGGGCCAACAGCATAGACTAAGCCGTAGGTATCTTTTTTCAACAGCTCTGCCAAAACATCGGTAGTAAAGCCTTTCCGGCCGTAGCTGCCGTCATCAGTAGTAATGAACACTTCGTCTGATGCGTCTTTTAGTTCCTTTTCCAATATCAATAAATCCCTGCTCCTTGCGCCCAGGATAGCGGTAACTTTATTCCCTGCTTCTTTGAAAGCCCTTGCC
>CAZKQC010000029.1:0-11896 GCA_964554825.1 uncultured Planctomycetales bacterium | reverse complement strand
TCTTGATACAGGTATCCCCTAAATAAGGATTCTCGGAGCAGGCGCCGTCGAATTTCATATCGCCGTAATCGCCCATCCATCCGGAGGCAATAAAATGATTGCCAATCGAACCCTTATCGGCATAAACATAAAAAGGCATCTTCTGCGGCTGCTTTGCCTCAGGTTTCATCTTGGGATCTGCCTCAAACTTGATATCATCCAGATAGAAGGTCGCGCCTTCAGAGTTAGAATCGGCAGTAGCCACCCAGCAAAAACCGCCGCTGATATAGGAAAGGTCCTTGCCTGCCAGATTAATAGTATATTCCTTCCAGGCATCAGTAAGCTCAACCGGACCCAGCTCTATAACCGCAGTATCAGGATAGGTGCCCTTAATGCCTCCGACGCTAAACTTCTGGATCACCTCCCCGCCCTTGGCACCCCTTGCCCAAAAGGTCAGCTTGGTCATCCCGGTAAGGTCAAACCCGCCTTTTTTAGTACCCCAGTTATTCGCGGGGTTCTGCCAATAAACGCCTGCCCAACCCTGCCCTTGCGTTTTCTTCGCGTTATAACTGAACTGAATACAGGTTGTGCCGGAATGGGGACTATCCATTGCCTGATCATTCAGTTTGATATCTCCGACATCGCCCATCCAGCCTGAAGGGATAAAGTGATTTTCCGGAGCGCGCTTATCCGTATAAACGACAAAGCTCTTATTACCTGCTGCGGGCGCCGCTGTCTCTTGCGCATAGACAGCTAACGGCACCAGTAAAACCAGTGCGAGTAAAACTAAAAATAACTTTTTCATTACCAACCCTCCTTTTTGCTATTTCCCTGGTTTTGTTACATCTATCTCCACTTTTCTTGATACATAAAATAGGCCCGGCGCAGGTGCCTTAAAAATGGGCTTAGAGCTCCATTACCCTGCCCGCATATGCCCAGCCACTCTTCATGCATAGTGCCGTCGGGGAAAGGGCCGATCCAAAGCCCCTTCTTATCGTGTATTGACGGCTCATAGCCCTTCCACCACTCATCCAGCCATTCAAAGACTATCCCGCCCAGGGCATTCCCTGAGCCCTCTCCAAAAGCCATATTGCTCTCAATATCCTCCCAGCAGCCGCGGTGATACTCGGCCTGCAAATATTCGCCCTCTTCCTGCGTCTTTCCTTCGGAATAAGCAGAGCAGCCAAACTCGGTAATAAAGGCCGGCCTGTCTGCCTCTGTCTTTACCTGACGCCAGAGAAAGCCGAAACCGTAATCGCCGCGATAGGCATTAGCGCCGAAGATATCTACTTCCGAAGCATTTTTAGCGAATTTATCCAGGAACAACACGTCTCCGCTGCATATCGCTACCGGATGTCCGGGGTCAAGCGCCTTAATCAGGATTGCCGCTTCGTTAACAAACTTAAAAAAGGCCTCAGGCTGGGCCTTGGCGTTACAGGCAACCCCGTAAATATTCTCGTTTCCCAGGAGCCAGAATAATACATACGGTTCATCCTTGAACTCCATGACCATCTTGGTCACTGATTCCAGCATCGACTTCCTCTGCCCTTCGTCGGTATAGTCTGTGCCCGGATTCCAGGAGGCTCCCGAACCTAAGGCATAGACCCCCAGATAATCTCCCATTATAACCCTGATACCATAACTATTATAGAGGTCGCGCAGGAGCTCTTTATTTATCTCTTTAGGCTGATGATAAAGTCTGATGGTATTTACGCCCATCTCCTGCATCAATTTAAAATCACCCACAGCAGGCTCGTCTTTATCCTGCAGGTTATTTTGGTCCTTATCCACAAAGGCATCATAAGGACCGTCTATGCGGCCGTTGGTATTAAAATCCTCCTCCATCCAATTCCCCAGGGTCCCTTCATGGGGAGACTGACCCACCTTTGTAGGCGAATAGGTAATGCCGTGTATCGTATAGGGTGAATCATTTACCAACAACTGCCAATCGCCGCTTTCATACTGCACCAGCCGCACCCGGCCCTGGCCCCTGCGTTGTTTTATCTTTAAGGACTCTCCCCCCGGGTTTTTAAGTTTTGTTTTCCCCGCGGGAGCAGAATCTATCTTAACAAACCTTCCGGGGTTGGTAATCACGATGTCATTTGAGACGTCGTTATCAAAACCGTTTACAATACGTATGTCGGCATCAAGAAGCTTATACCCCAACTCGGGATGCCTGCGCAGAATGAAATTTATCTTAGAGATCGCCGCCTGGCCCACATACCAGGGTGTTTTAAAATAAGTGATGCCGTAACTAGCCGGGAAATGCACCGCTATGGCATAATAGCATTTAAGGGCATGTTTGATCAGCCCTGACTTTTCTAAAAGCAGGCCTTCGTAGAACAGCTTAACCCCTTGCGGCTGAGGGGCAGTAGCCCATTTAAAAAAGGCAGCCTCCAGGTCAGGAGAATGCACAAAACTCCACTCTTCATCCGGTTGATTGAATCCGAACCTTTTTTCCTTTAGTGCCTTTTTATATGCCGGGTCATTCTTAAGGGAAGAGGTATTAGGATATATCCCTTCTCCGACAGCCTGGCTTAATCCCGGCTGGTCCCTGACCACATACTGATAATCCTTAGTCCCTATATTCTTAAACTCCCCGTATTTTGCGTAATCCACGAAGTCTTCTTTACCGGGGTCATATAAATTAATCTGAGTCTGGGGGATGGCAGCCTTGCTTTTTTCCTCTTCCAGTTCGATAGAGCCGGTCTCCATCTTTTTAATGCTCTTTTTGGATGCCTCGGCTATAAGCCAATACCAGCCGAACTGGTCCCAGGCCTGGGCATAGGGATACTTATCGATAATGAGCTGGAATATTTTCTTGGATTCTTCAAATTTATTCTGGCGCATCAGGCTTTCTGCCTGGATAAAATACGCAGTGGCTACATCGTTTAAGGCCTGGACCTGCTGAATCTCGTCTTTATTCTTAGGCAGAGACTTCAGGGAAGCCTGGAGCCTGTCTGCTTCGTCTTTGTATAATTTAATGCAATCTTCGGTATAACGAAAGGTTGCCTCTATATCTTTCTTACCGTGCGCATCCCAGGCCTTATTAATCAACTCTGAGGAGGAAAGCTGGCCCTGGGCATACGCCGCGGATATCCCGAAGAAAAATAAGAATACTAAAAGGATTTGGGGTTTCATAAGCATCATCCTACGACTGCTCCGGCAGTAACGCCCTTAACGATATATTTCTGCATCAGAAGATAGACTATTATTATAGGTAAGGCAGTAATGGTCAGGCCTGCCATGAGCAGGGGGTAACGCGTAATGAATTCTCCCTGGAAAGTCATAAGCGCTACCTGTAGCGGCATAAGCGGTTTGCTGTCGAAAATAATCAGGGCCAGGACATACTCATTCCAGACATTAAGCGCATTAAAGACAACCACCACCGCCAAGACCGGCTTGGACAATGGAAGCGCTACGTTCCACCAGATACCGAGCTTCGAACACCCGTCTATCCTGGCAGCGTCTTCCAGTTCCTTGGGCATCTTGTCAAAGAAAGTCTTCAGGAGGAATATGCTGGTGGACAAACCTACGTTTATCATGCACAGGATATAACCCAGGGCGGTATTTCTCAGGTGCAGCTTAGTCAATAAGACATACAGGGGCACGAAACTCCCCGGGACAGGTATCATCATCGCTGCCATAAACATAAAAAAGAGCAGGTTTTTCCCGGGGAAGCGAAAACGGGAAAAGGCGTAGGCAGCCAGGGATGAAATAACGATTATACCCAGCACCACAGAAACGGTATAAAAGAGGCTGTTTATAAAATACCTGCCAAAACCGCCCTCTTTCCAGGCCAGGTAGTAATTCTCAAAGTGGAATTCCTTGGGTAACAGCGACATGTCTTTAAAAATCATCTCCTGGGTCTTAAGGCTGGAGGCAACCATCCATAAAAGTGGAAAGAGGCAGGTTACCGCCACAATAATCAGAAAGAGATGAATGAATACGTTGATGGTTATTCTCTTGGTTTTATAATATGCGGTGGTTTTCATGCTAGGCCTGCCTTGAGTGTTTAGAAAAACGGTACTGTATAAAGGAGATCACCACCAGAATCACTCCGAAGCTGATACCCTGCGCACAGGCATAACCGAAACGCGAAGAGCCGCGCATAGAAGCAAGAATCCTTAAGACCGGCACCTGCGTATGATATGCCGGCCCGCCTCCGGTCATAGCGATAATCAGGACAAACGCCTGCATAGTGCCCAACACGGTAAGCATGGCCACCATCACTGCCACCGGGATCATCAGCGGTATGGTCACTTTCTTAAAACACGACCAGGCATTTGCGCCGTCTACGCGCGCCGCCTCATAAAGCTCACGCGGGATAGTCTGTAGCCCTGCCAGGAAAATCAGGAACCCCCAGCCAAACCCCTTCCAGGAATGCACGATAGCCACGGTAGTAAGGGCAGTGGTCGGGTCAGAAAGCCAGTTTTTCACCAGGCAAGGAAATCCTAGTTTTACCAGCCAGCCGTTCAACAGCCCGTAATGGCCGTCAAGGATCCATTGCCAGACCAGGCCGACTACAACTTCGGATAAGACCGGCGGGATAAAGAATATAACCCGGTAAAAATTCTTCAATCTCATCTCCCTGTCGCAGGCCCAGGCTAATAAAAAAGCTATGGCATTCTGAAAAGTCAACGCGATAAAAGTGATGTAGCCTGCCTGCAGCATAGACTGCCACCAGATCCTATCCTGCAGTAATATCTCTTTGAAATTGCCCAGCCCCACGAAGACCTTTGTAGGCAGTATCCCATCCCATTCATACATGCCTAACTGAAAAACCCAGATAAAAGGAATAAGGTAAAAAATGAGGAAGATGAACGTTGCCGGAAGGACAAAAATATAGTTTTCCAGGGTGGATTTTAATCTCATGCTTTTGAGGTTTATCTTTGTTTAGCTAACTCGCGAGCCTTTACCTGCGCTACCTCTTGTGCTATCTGCTGCGGAGTTTTTTCTCCTATAATAATAGACTGTATCCCCTTGTCTAACGCCTCTATGACCTGTGGCGATTCCGAGATGCCCCAGGTACTGGGGTGGGTAGATAACTCCATATCGTCGGCAAACTCATCCAGGATCTCCGGAATCTTATTTAAACACTCCTTGTTAGCGGGCAGGTTCATAGTGGCTTCTGAAAGGTACACCTGCTGGTCCCGGGCAGTCAACCATTTCAAGAACTCGACTGCTGCTTCTTTATTTTTGGAGCGTCCGTTTATCATGAAAGAGGAGCCTGCGCCGCCCCATATGCTCATCGGATATTTATCCGATGCCTTTGGAGGGAGCATGGCCGCGTAGCTTAACCTGGGGTTCATTCCTTTATATACATTAACACACCAGGAGCCGTTAAAGGCAAAAACCGCCTTGTCATTGGCAAAGAGCTGCTCGGCATTCTTATTAATCATGGTTACCAGGCCGCTGGAGAAGACTCCGGCCTCCTGCATATCCTTAAAAAGCGTCAGTACCTGGATCCAGTCCGGATCGGTATAAGGAACCTCGCCCTTGATGGTCTTTAACACCTTATCTTTACCCATGATATTAAAGGCGTAATTATTAGCCAGGCAGTCTATCATCCAGACCTCTCCCCATCCGGAAACCAGGCCTTGCAAATTAGCAGCCTTGATTTTCCTGCCTATCTCCAGGAATTCGGCAAAGGTCCGGGGAGGATCATTGGGATTAAGGCCTAATTGTTTAAATAAATCCTTATTGTAAAGCATCTCTATGGTCATGATATCTATAGGCACGCCATAAATACCCGGCTTCACAGAGTAGCTGTTGCCTTCGTTGAATTCATTTACTGCCAGGGCCTTGGCAAAAAAGCTCTTCTTCCAGCTGGCCTCGTCTTCTTCCATGTAGGGCGTAAGATTCAAGATGTGCCCTGCCTTTACAAAAGAGGCGAAATCCCTTTTTTCTCCCAGTATCCCGAAAACATCCGGCAAGTTAACTCCTTGCGCTGCGGCACGCACCTTCTGCGAGTAGGCGTCAGAGGGCGCATAGAGTTCGAAGTCTACCCTTACCCCGGTTAAGCCCTCGTATTTTTTGGCCAGTTCCTGGAAGGCCGGCTCCCTATCCGTCATCCAATGCCAGACCGTAACCACTGTTGCTGGCCCCGCCTTCTTGCCAGAGGAACACCCTGCTAAAGAAAAAATAAAGAATAAAAAGACAGCTGGTATTGCCAGGGATCTCAAAATCTGCCCGGCGCTTTCTTTTTTTCTCCGAAGTTGCGTAGCTATAACCGACATCCTACCTCCTTGCAGTAATGCGTAATCAGCGGTTTATAAATTTACGCGGTATTTCTATATTTTGGTGGGCATAAAGAAATCTTTGCCTTCAGCCTTTAAAATAAGGCAAAGACAAATGCAGCACCCCTCAAATAGCTCTTATCTTTAGCACAGCTTTATATAATGGTCAAGCAAAAAAATCCGGTGAAAAGCACCTAGTTCTTTTTCTTAAGCCACAATACGCGCGCCAGACCCATCAACTCTGCTTTCTCAAGACGCACGCCAAGACGCTTCTGCCTAGGATCTCCTAACGGACTAGACCAGACTATCTCTCCCCTCGTATAGAGCGGTTCATGCTGATCAGGTATACGCATCCACATCTCCAGGGGAGTATGCAGATCTAAGCTTTCATGCGTAACCAGCCCTAATCCATTGGCGCTGATGTCAACTGTCTGTGCGTCCCCTTCTCTTCCGCTTACCGGGTCAAGAAACCTCAAGGGAAATCGCGCGTTTATACGCTCGAACACTCTGTTATCCTCCATGTTAAATACCTTTCTCCGTGGCTTCCCTCAGTTAAATATTGTAATACAAAATCATCATTTTTTCCACTGTTATTTTATATAATATCACCTCCTTTTGACCCGTGGCTTTTGCTTAAAAAAGACTTATATAAAGTTTCGCTCTGTCCTCAAAACGCGCGACATCCCCATCAATTCCGGCTTTACCAACTCTACCCCGATGCGGTACTTATCCTGACCTACTGACCGTGACCAGGCTACCGCCCCTTGCGTATAAAGATGCTCTCCGTTATCCGGGATCTCCAGCCACATCCCCAGACTTGCGCCGAGCGCCAGATCTTCGTTGCTGGTAAACCCCACGCCCCTGGCGCTGATGTCTTCGACTTCAGCCTCGCTTATCTTGTTGGCATGGATATCCCAGAGCTTCACCGGGAAACGTACAGGTATCCTTTCGAAGACTCTCCTGTCATCCATAGCTCCTTTCCTTTCCCCGTGGCGTTTAGTTTTAATATTAAGGCAGCCTCGCAGGGCCAGATGTCGGAAGATCTAACCTAGCGAAACCGCCATCCCCGCCTGTCAATATCTGCCAAATAGCGCCTGTGTCCCTGCCTAATCTTTGCTGGTTTTCTGTAATGAACAATACGACCTGTTCAAGCTCATCTGCGCTATACCCTGCGGCAATCGCTAATCTCCTGATATCCCCTAATGTCTTAAGCTCTAGTATAGCCATCTCTATATTCTCTTCAGCGAGCATCTGCGCTGCCATCAACCCGTAATCCCCTCCTGCCATGATGCAGCGCACCAGGTCATTGCTAAAGAGGCTTGCACCGGAATTGAACCCCTTATTAACGGGGAAGGTGGTAAAGACCTCCATTGTCTTTACTACGGCGTGCATTAAGAAATCGAGCCCGAAACGGTCAAAACCCGCCTTGGTGTTGGGGAAAAACCGGTAGTTAAAGGCCATATCATGATCTACCGAAACCGGCACACCCTGCGCATAGGCAATATTTAAGATATGGTGATCGGGTTTTCTCATTAAAATGCTTGCTACAAATATTCCCGCAAATGCCCTGGCAGGGTCAGGATGAGGCAGGCCTGAAATATTGGAGCTTATCACCAGCCGGGTTAAATAATAGTCGCCTGACCTTGCCGCATCGATGAAACCAAGCCCCCGGGCATCATCTGCCGTTAGCAGTCTTATCTCTGTCAGATTCGCTCTTCCTTCTGACAATAAATACGCCAGCCTTTCATAGCGCGGCCGGTTTTTGTTTCTATCACGTTGAAAACTTTTAACGATCCAGTAAATACCTGCCTCGTCTTCCAATAATGCCCGATGCGATACCCTGTCTTGGGAAAGGTTACCTGCCAGCCATTCCAAGATCCTGGGGTCATCGTCGCTAAGAAAAGAGAATTTCGCAGGGGAGCGCGACCAGCCCTCTATCCCCTCCTGAAAACGAAGCTTATAGGCAAAAAGCCCCTGCCTTGTTTCTCTGGATAATTCAGCAAGCAGAAGGCTTGCCCTTCTCTCGTCTACCCTTTTATAGGGCGCGTACCCTACCCAGTCATTATCCCCTGCCTCCAGCTCTAATACAGGAACGGCTCCCGGAGTCCTTTTGGTAACCGCATGATAGAGGCCGTCTCCTACCTTATAGATATATACCCTCGAGGCAATACGCCTTAATACGGGGTTACCTCTTATGATCTCTTGGCTGCGCGCAAGGTTGATTGTCGTTGTCCGGATATCCGCTTGGCCAAGGCCTGTGCGGATAAACAAATCTATAACTTCTGCAGCCGCTGCCGGCATCAATTGACTAATCGCTAATATAAGGCAGTTATTAATCAAGACAGCCGGCTTGTAAGGATTAGTCTCCGGATGGATAAGGGCATGCGCTTGCCTTAATGCCCTTATTCCTAATGCTACAGCTGCAACTTGCTGATAGAACCATTTCTGGGCAGCCTCTTTTCCGGTTAGCGTTGGAGCAGCTATCACGATAATATCCTTTTCTCTGAGAATATACCCCAGAAGAGGCGCAGCAGGAGTGTTGTGATAGAATAATGCGTTCTCTACGCTAAGGCCGAGCAGGATACCGATAACCAACATATTTTCGTTTATGATTAACCCTTGCATAAATTTATCTAATCTGGCTAAAAGAAGATCCTCTCTTTTATTTTGCGCGATCTGCCTCAATTGTCCCCGGCCTAATCCAAGTCTGCCCAAATCAGCTTGATTTTTTTCTCCTAAGGCATCCCAGGCATCTAAAAGGATGCCTGCTGCCATTGCCGGGAGGTAGATGATACCGAATTCGCCGTCCCCCCTTGATGCCGTAATGCTGCGGCATCCTGCCATTTTTTGTGCGAGGACCCGGGCAACTTTCCAATAACCTGATTCCATTCCGCCCCAACCTGTGGCGGCTTGCGGCTGAGGAACATAGCTATAAAAAATACTTCTGCCTATTGCTCCGACAAACAAGGCCATCAAGCCGGGATATTTCTCTAAAACCTCGGCTTCTTTCTCGGTTAATTCTCCTTCTTTTACCATCTCTCCTAAACGCGCTAAATATCCCGGGTTGGCAAATCCTGCCCCTACAAGATCCTCATTAGTTGCCTCCACCTCTAATATGGGTAAGGCGCCTTCGGACTTTTCTATAGTAGCGTGGTATAAAGACTCGCCGACATTAATTACAAAAATTCTATCAGCAACAGCCATAAGCCGAGAGCTGGTTCTTATGATTTCCTGGGCGCGCGCAAGGTTGATTGTCGTTGTCCGGATATCCGCTTGGCCAAGGCCTGTGCGGATAAACAAATCTATAACTTCTGCAGCCGCTGCCGGCATCAATTGACTAATCGCTAATATAAGGCAGTTATTAATCAAGACATGATAATCCTCCAGCAGGAACCCGCCGTTATCGCTAAGCCCCCATCTTCTAAATACGCGGCTCCTCCCTGGACAGAAGGGATTGGCAGACCTACCCCTGCAGATCAGGCTTTCGCAAGTTAAACATAAAATAGGCTCTCTGCCGAGGGCTCCCAAGCCCTCTTCATACGCATAAGCAAAATGGCTGGCTCCGTCTTGCGCCTCTACGCCACGCACAACGCTACCGTCAGGAAGGATAAAGCTTTTACCAACGTCTTCTGCCAGGCTGTTTAAGAAACCTTCGTCTATCTGCGGCTGGACATCAATCAACCCCTCTGCCTGCAGCTGCTGAAACCTGCCCAAGGGGTCTATCGAGCAGTAGCGGACCAGGCTTGAGTAGTCAGCGCTATCCATATGCCTCCGCAGCGAGTTTGCTATATCAGTATCGCTGCTGCGCTGAAAAGGAAAGGCCTTGAGCCTGAAGAAAACCTCCTGGACACTCCCCTGCTTATCGTTATGCGACTTAAGCTTCCCGCAGATGGCATCGACATACCTAAGGTAAGTCTCTAATCCTATCCTGCGCATCCACGCGCTGGGAGCGACGCTCAAGGAAAAGAGCCGCAGATAGCCTCCTGCCAACGCCCTATCCAGGGCGCGGTCAGCCACAGAGCCCGGAGCGAATACGGAAGCAAAGCTTGAGGTATAAACCAGCGCACTTAAGACATCGCTGATATCCTTATCCCAGACCCAGTCATAATAATCCCTGAAGCAGTCATTGCGGTAATCAACCAATTCTATGGTGCCGCAGCCTAAGCCTGCTAATTGTCCTATCCACACCCAAGGCATAGAAACCACCGGTATGGTCGTTGCGCCGTCGCAGTGGTCGCACTGCTGGTCGCAACCCCAGGTTACGATGACCTTGACGCTCCTGGTCCTGTTTGAAGAGCGCAAGCCCTCAAGCCTTGCCATCCTCTCCTCATCTGACAAAGCCACAAACCACTCTTCTTGAGGTGCCATCAGGGAACGCAGATGCCCCTCCAGGTCCGGGGAGGCCTCTTGGGCTGTAAGGACTGGTCTCAGGCCTTCAACAAAACTCCTGCCTTCTTGGGATAACGGCGCCTGGTAGTGTTCGATCATTTCAATCTTAGTCAGTAAAGCTAACTTTAAAAACTCCGTGTAATCGACAAAAACCTCCCCGCCCCCTTCCAGCGCAAGCCTAAGCCCGGCATTTATCGCTGCGGCGTGTTTGATAAACTCCTGGTAATAATAATGCCTCATCTCCCAATCCAGCCCCCGCAACGAACGACAATTACCAGAGCGCCATTCAGAGAGCATCTGCCGCGCCACCTCATCGATCGTTGCCTCGGATGACAACATCATAAGCCGCATTACCCGCGACATCTTTTCGTCCTTAGATACCAGGGCCTGCATCTGCGCCGTGCCAAAGGCTGCGGGTTGCCAAAGCTGTCCTATATTAACCTTAGTAATTGTGGCTGCTATGCCGCGCTCATCAAAGACGCATTGCAACTGCGTCCTTTCAACGCTATGTATAGGAGCAACCAATACCTCATAGGCGCGCCTGTCATACCTGAAAAAACGGGAGAAGGTAGGATCTATGTAGAATACGGATTCTCCTGCCCAATAAAGCACAATTGCATAGTGCGGCCATGAGGCAATACCATATGAGCTTACCTCTATATTAATAAGCTGGATCCTAAACGCCCCCTCTGAAGAGATAGGTACGTCATAACCAAGCTCTCTAAGTTTATCGTGCAGCAAGATCGAAAATACTGCTACTCCGTATGAACAATCAATCCCCTCCCAGCCATAAACCTCCTCCATGGCCCGCATAAAACCCTGAGCTTGCCCCTGGGGCGATAAAAGCATATCTAAGGCAGTTTGCGCAACTGTTTCAGGTACGGATTGCGGCAGGAGCGGCTCCGCAGCTTCGGCATAAGGGACTGTAAAATTAATAATCCAGTGGTTTTTCCAGGGAGAGGTAATCTTGACCTTTATTCCGTCTCTGTCGCGCATACTGGCATACATATTGTAGGCAGTGTTACTGGAGGTCTCCATTGTAACCGTATACCCCTGCCACCTGTTGTTCGTGGTCAGGAAGGCCATGAGGACTGCCCTCTCGTAACCTTTTCCTGCGGGCAAATGGGGATATAGTTCGCGGATGCTAATCGCCCTCCCTCTTACCTGCGCGCGTATATATCCCACCCTTTCACCGGACTTCATAATCTCCCAGGAATAAAAATCGCCTAACACTTCGTCTTTTCTAACCTCTTCCTCTATATAGTAGCCTTGGCCTGCCAGCTCCGCGC
>CAZKQC010000028.1:0-11932 GCA_964554825.1 uncultured Planctomycetales bacterium | reverse complement strand
CTATAAGGTTATCTAAGGGGTATTCTACCACTGAGATAATTAATAAAATTGCCAGGCAATTCTGATATAAAAGGTATCGACAGAATTATCGATGCAAACTTCAACCGCGCATACGAGGGCCTGAGGGTCTGCGAAGAGATAGTCAGGTTTATTCTTAACAGCCGGGTTCTTACATCCGCGTTAAAGAATGCGAGGCATCAGGTAAGCCTGATAGCCAGAAGCAGGCAGGTTTTTTCCAATATTATCAGGCAGAGAAAGAGCCTCCAGGACCCCGGTAAAGAAATATACGGCAGCGAGCTGGGGAGAAAAGATTACCGGGATATATTTTTTGCCAATATGCAGCGCGTAAAAGAATCCATACGCGTCCTGGAAGAGTTCAGCAAGCTTAAGGATATCAACAGCGCTATCAGGTTCAAGAGAATCAGATACCGCATCTACGAGATCGAGAAGAAAATAGCCCGAAGGTTACATCATGACACAGCTTGAATACGCCAAGGATGGCGTTATAACGCCCCTCGTAAAAAAAGTTTCCAGGCTTGAGAATATCTCACCCCGTCTGCTTTCAAAATATATCAAGGATGGCCGGGTAGTCATTCCTTCCAATAATACCCGCGCCCTAAAGAAGCCCTGCGCCATAGGCTATTCATTACGCACTAAAGTCAACGCAAACCTGGGCACCTCTACCGATAAATCACGGTTGAAAGATGAAATAAGAAAGCTGGAGGCGGCAGTAAAATACGGCGCAGACGCTGTGATGGACCTTAGCGTAGGCCTGGATATCAAGAGGATCAGGAAAGAGATTTTGAAGCGCTCGCCTGTTCCTGTGGGTACGGTGCCTGTTTACGAGATAGCTGTACAGGCCCGGAAAAACAAGAGGGATTTTTTAAATTTCAGCGCAACCGATATGTTGGATGTCCTGGAGGGACAGGCCAGGGAAGGGGTAGATTTTTTTACCATACATTCAGGGGTAACCAGCTCTTCGCTGGCACAGCTAAAGAAGCAGAAGAGGGTCCTGGGTATAGTTTCCAGGGGAGGGGCAATCCTCGCTGCCTGGATAGCCCGCCATAAAAAAGAAAATCCTTTCTACGAATATTTCGATGAAATCCTCGAGGTTGCTTATAAATACGATGTTACTTTAAGCCTGGGAGATGGTTTAAGGCCGGGCTCTATACTGGATGCTACTGACAGCGCACAGCTGGCCGAACTGAATATCCTGGGAGAGCTGGCCTCGCGCGCAAAGAGGAAAAATGTGCAGGTGATGATTGAAGGTCCGGGGCATGTGCCCCTGGATCAGATTAAAAGAAATATCGCCCTGGAAAAGAAGATCTGTCACCAGGCCCCTTTTTATGTATTGGGCCCGCTGGTGACTGATGTGGCAGCCGGGTATGATCACATCAGCGCTTCCATAGGAGGGGCGCTGGCAGCGAGTTTTGGCGCGGATTTCTTATGCTATGTTACTGCCTCGGAACACCTGAGGCATCCTTCGGTAGAAGATGTGCGCGAGGGGGTTATTGCCTCCAGAATAGCAGCGCACGCAGCGGATATAGTGAAAAAGGTTAAATTCGCCAGGGACTGGGATGTCAGGATGTCGAAGGCCCGGAAGATGCGGGACTGGAAGAAACAGATAAGTCTTTCAATAGACCCGGAAAAGGCAAAGTTTTACCGGCAACATTCCAAGCCCAGCATATCCAGCGTATGCACGATGTGCGGCGAGTATTGTTCTATAAAATTAATGCAGGATTGCAATGCGGGTGTAGTTCATCGGTAGAACACCAGCTTCCCAAGCTGGATAGGAGGGTTCAATTCCCTTCACCCGCTTAAATAAATGAGCAGACGCCTTGCGGAGCACACAGTGCGACGTAAGGCGTAGCCCAGAAGGGGCGTCTGCGAATTTATCCCCGCCATTTTGCTTCGCTTTTCGAAGCAAAGTGAAACGCGAGGATCACAGGTATCTTAATATATGCTTAAACCACTACTGATCCTTTTTTTTCCGGCCCTGACCCTTCTTGGCTGCGCCAGCGTTCCGCTGGTTACTTCTCCCAGGCCGGGGGAGGGTATCCCGGGCATATATCATCGCGTAGAAAAAGGACAGACCTTATGGCGTATCTCAAAGATGTACGGACTTGACCTTGATGAGTTGGTCAGCGTAAACCGCATACCCGATGCTACAAACATAGAGCCCGGGCAGCTGATATTTATACCGCAGCGAAAGCCAGCGCAGGCATTCTACGGTGAGCCTAAAAGTGAAGATTTTATCTGGCCCCTTAAAGGCAGGGTTATTGCCGGTTTCGGACAGAGTACTAAAAATACGATCAATAAAGGCGTTAATATACAGGCTTACGACGGGGCAGAGGTGGTTGCCTCACGCAGCGGTAAAGTGGTATTTAGAAGCCTTTCCTTTGCGGACTACGGCAAGACCATAATTATTGACCACGGCGACGGCTTTAGCACTGTGTATGCCATGAATTCAGAACTCCTGGTTAATCTAGGCGAACAGGTGCGCAAGGGTTCTGTTATCGCCAGGGTCGGTTCAAGGGAAGGCTCAGGTAAGCACGGTTATCTGCATTTCCAGATACGCAAAGGTTATTCTTCGCAAAACCCTTATTTTTATTTGCCATGATAAAAGATACTTTTTTTGACCGTAAACCTTATCTTGATATTCTAGAGAAGCGTATCCGCGACCTGAAAGAAGGCTATCGGCAGAATATAGCTATCATCGGAGACGAACTCGTAGGCAAGACTTCCATAATATGCAAGTTCCTTAGCCGGTTCTGCGATAACCGCACGATTATCGCCTACCTTGAAGCCAGGCCAGAGCCAATGTTTTCTTTCACGCGTAGATTTATCGCAGTGCTGCTTTATAACTTCCTGCTCAACAGCGGTATTCCTCTTAAAGAAGACCTCGACTTCCTGATCAATAAATCATCAAAGTACATACCCAGGACGACTGAAAAGATCCTGGAAATCCTCACCGCCCTGGAGAAAAGGAAGAAAGGAAATATCTTTGCCGAGTTGTTGTCCCTGCCGGAATCGATTAACCAGGAAACAGGTAAATTCTGCGTAATAATATTCGATGAGTTCCACAATCTCGAGACCGCCGGCTTTAAGAACCTGTACAGCGAATGGTCGAAATTACTCATCCTGCAGAAAAACACCATGTACATACTCACCAGTTCTTTGAAATTCAGGGCTAAGACAATCCTCTCAAAAAACCTTTCCCTTCTTTTCGGCAACTTCGAAATAATTACCGTTGAGCCCTTTGACGTAAAAACAAGCGAGGAATACCTTCTGCAGCGGCTCTCTGGCACCAGCCTTAATCAAGGGGCGAGGGACTTTCTGGTACATTTTACCGGAGGTTATCCTTTTTATCTGGAGGCTATCAGTTCTGCGCTGCTCGGCTCAGGCATAACCAACCTTAGCCTGGAAGATATACTTGAAAACCTGCTTTTTTTACCTTCGGGGATGCTGCATCAAAAGTTTTCTAATTACCTGAAACGTTTTCTGGATGATGCAAACAGCCAGGATTACGTCTCTATACTTTATCTGATTGCCAGCGGCCATAACAGGCTCAAGGAGATAGCGCATTTTATGCATAAACCGAAAAGCGAGCTGGGTATCAGGATAAACCACCTCCTGGAATGCGACACCGTAACCAAGTGCGGAGAGTTCTTGACTATTAACGACAGGGTCTTGAGTTTCTGGCTGAAGTTCGTTTATCAGGAGAAGCTGCATTCTCTTACCTTTGACGCCAAGAACCAGAAAGCGCTTTTCCGCGGCAAGATTAAGGAGATGATTAATGAATTCTTGGCAAGCGCAAAACAGCCTATAGTAGAAAGAATGATGGAGTTGCTGCGCCTTTTTAACGACGATACCATACAAATAGAAAAAAAGAGGTTAAGGCTCCTGCATTTCAGAGAGATAAAGCAGCTGGAGTTTCGCCGTCCTGATCTTCGGGACGGGCTTATCGGGCGTTCCAGCGACGGTCTCTGGATAATCGCGCTTAAATATGAGCTGCTCAGCGAAGATGATGTGGTGGAGTTCTCCAGGGAATGCAAAAAGTACCGCAACAAATTACAGAGGAAGATCATCGTAGCCTTTGCCGATATGGACCCTAATGCCAGGCTTAAGGCGATGGAAGAGAAGATACTGACCTGGGACCTGAATAATCTGAACCAGCTTTTTGATGTCTTCTCTAAGCCAAGGATTATCGTATGAGAATAGGAGTAATTTCGGATACCCATATATCTACGCAGTCAAAAAGGCTTCCCTCTGTTATCCTGGATGCCTTTAGGCAAGTGGATATGGTAATCCATGCCGGGGATATAGTAGATTTATCGGTGCTTGAACAATTAAGAGAGGTCTGCCACGAGGTAAAAGCAGTCTGGGGGAATATGGATCCTTACGAAGTAAGGGCAAAACTCCCGGAAAAAGAAATTATCGAGATTGCCGGCCACCGTATCGGGGTTATGCACGGGTGGGGCCACCCCAAAGGACTGATAGAGGTTATGTCTGAAGCGTTCAAAGAAGATAAAGTAGACCTGATTGTATTCGGGCATTCACACAGCGCGGTTAATAAGAAAAGCGGCGGGATAATCTATTTTAACCCCGGAAGCCCGACCGACAAATCGTTTACCGATTATAATTCATACGGTATCATAGAGATTAATGACGGGATACGCGGCGAGATCATTAAGATATAGGCGGGGGTATAAAATATGGGCTCATTAAAAACAGACAGGCTTTGGGCGCCATGGCGGATAAAATATGTAGGCGTAAAAAAAGAGAAGGGGTGTATTTTCTGCGCTGCCTTAAAGCCTCACTCAGGAGATTACGTGATTTTTAAGAGCCGCTCTTCTTTTGCCATGCTCAATATTTTCCCTTACAACAACGGGCATCTCCTGGTGTCTCCGAGAAGGCACGTGCGCGAGCTCTCACTTTTAAAAGACTCTGAAATCGTGGACCTTTTCAGGTCTCTGGATAAGGTTAAAGAGGCCCTGATGAAAGCTTTAAAACCGCAGGGTTTCAATATCGGCATCAATATGGGGAGGCCGGCAGGAGCCGGGGTGACCGGCCATCTGCATATACATATCGTCCCGCGCTGGGATGGCGATACTAATTTCATGCCTGCGCTATACGGCACCAAGGTAATATCGCAATCGCTGCAGGAGTTACGCGGAATCCTAAAGAAATACCTATGCTAGATCAAAGATTAATCAGAGAGTTTGAGGATAAGTTTCTTGCTCCTTATGCCATGAAGAGCTATCTCAGCCGGGGCAGGGCATACCCGGAGCAGGAACACCCTTATCGTTCAGCCTACCAAAGAGACCGTGACCGTATTATTCATTCTGCCGCTTTCAGGAGGCTGGAATATAAGACTCAGGTTTTTGTTATTCACGAAGGGGATTATTACCGCACGAGGCTTACCCATACCCTGGAGGTTGCTCAGATCGCCAGAACCATTGCCGCGGCCCTGAGATTGAACGTAGATCTGGCCGAGGCGGTTGCCTTAGCCCATGACCTGGGCCATACCCCATTCGGCCACGCAGGAGAAGAAGTGCTTAACGAAATAATGCTTCCTTTCGGCGGCTTTAATCATAACCTGCAGGGATATCGCGTAGTCACTCTTCTCGAAGAGAGGTATCCCGCTTTTAGCGGCCTGAATCTCACCTGGGAGTTAAGGGAAGGGATAGTGAAGCATTCCTCGGCATACGATAAGGCCTCCCCCATCGAAGAGCTCGCTGCGGATGAGATGCCTACCCTGGAGACTCAGGTGGTTGACATTGCCGATGAGATTGCTTACGATAACCATGATCTCGACGACGGCCTGACCTCGGGATTATTCAAAGACTCAGACCTCCAGGAGCTTTCTATCTGGCAGGATTTATGCTCCAGGATTTCCAAGGAATACTCTTCGCTTGAAGAAGAAAAAAAGAAGTACATGATTATCAGGTCGCTTATTGACCTGCAGGTGACTGACCTGATAAGGGAGACCGAGGCAAGGATATCCCGCTTAGGCCTTAAATCCCACCTGGAGGTAAAAAAGCTGGACGACAAAGCCGTGGCCTTCAGCAAAAAACTCCTGGAGGCCAGAGAACCTTTGCGTGACTTTCTCAAAGAAAAGATGTATAATCATTACCGCGTGGCCAGGATGAGCAATAAGGCAAAACGCTTCATAAAAGAACTTTTTTATGTTTATGCCGATAAGCCCCAGCAGCTGCCGCCTAACCAGCAAAAGATGATCCCCTCCAGGGGCAAAGAGAGGGTAATCTGCGATTATATCGCAGGGATGACTGATAGGTACGCCTTAGATGAATACAAGAAATTATTCGACCCCCACGAAAAAGTATAAGACGCTGATTTCTTCGGTGCACAGCATCTACCGGCTGGTTAATTCTACCTACCAGCCAAAAGAGCTGGTTTGCCGGCTCTCCCGGCTGATATGCCAGATGTTCTACGCCAGGTATTGCCTGATCATGCTGCTGGACCCCAGCAGGAAATATTCTATTTTTAAATGCATGATAAACGACGGCAAGAAATATGTAGTGGACAGGAAGGCCAAGATCTCCAACCGTGTAGAAAGAAGGATCGTCAATACGGTTGCCTCGGTCAGGAAAGGTTACCTTATGGGCCTGCCTTTAGTATGCGAGGATATCTCCGGGGTCATTATTGTAAAACGCAATAAGAATGAGCTGCCTTTCGATAGATTCGACCAGGAGATGTTGATGACCATGTGCGAGCAGGCTGTTATCGGCATAAAGAACCTGCAGCTTTACGAGGAACAGCAGAGGACAGTGCTGGGCAGCATAAAGTCGCTGGTTACGCTTCTGGATATGCGCGTCCCGCAGGAATATACGCACTCGCCGTATTTTAGCCATCTGGTAACCCTGCTTGCGCAGCAGATGCACCTGGATGAAAAACAAACCGAGAGCCTCAAGTACGCCAGCCTTCTGCACGACGCAGGCAAGGCGGATATCCCGCTGGAGATACTCACCAAAACAACCAAGCTTACCCCGGAAGAGTATGGGATCATTAAGCGCCATCCCGTAAAGGGCGCTCAGATATTAAGGCCACTGCAGATACTTAAACCGGTTACGCAGATTATAATCCACCATCACGAAAAATACGACGGCACAGGTTATCCGTCAAGGCTTAAGAAGGGCCAGATCCCCCAGGGCGCGCGCATAATGGCGGTAGCCGATGCATTTGAGGCTATGGTTTACGGCAGGCCTTACCGGGAGAGGATGGATATACCCTGCGCCATTAAAGAGATTAGAAAAAAGAGCGGCACCCAGTTTGACCCTAAGGTTGTCGACGCATTCTTAAAAATCATAAAGAAGATAAAAACCAAAAAATACTTGCAACCCTCTAAAGAGAAGGGATATAATAAATAAAATATGCAAAATTCAGGCCATTCCCAACTGGAGTTGTTTTCCCGTGGAAAAGGAGCCGGGGCTGCGCCTGCCGCACTGCCGTATACTTTTCTGAGCCGTATCTGGCGTTACGAGAAAACCATATTGGTCGTAATAGGCCTCATAACAGTGGGGATAGTTTCTTTTTCTCTAGGCGTGGAAAAAGGCAGGCACTCGGTAATGCAGGGCAATGTTTTCCAGAGGGGGAGCTCGCAGCGGCCGGCTGCGCCTGAGCACTCAACTGTTGCGGCCGCGGCTAAACCGCCGGCAGCCATAGAGACGCCCAGGGAAAGCGCAACAACAACAGGTTATACTATTCAGGTAGCCAGTTTCCAGACCAAGACCCTGGCCCAGAAAGAGGCGGATTTTTTAAAGAGCAAGGGGCACCTGACTTTAATGCTATCCAAAAAAGGCTATACCGTACTGTGTGTCGGTAAATTTTCCGATAAAGATACGGCGAGGACTTTATTGCAAGAACTCAAGAAACGTTATGGAGACTGCTATATAAGGAGGGTATAAAACCATGTCCATACACCCGTCACTAAACTCATCAGGTAAGGCCGGCAAGGCCAGGTCAGTATTGAAACGCATAGAACGCATACGCACGATGATGGATAAAGACCAGTGGAAAGAGGGCGACCCTGTCTACGGCCTGCCTAAGATCAAGACCATAAGGATCAAGATTAAGAAAGAGAAGGCAGAGAAGACTGAAGCAGCCGCTGTTGAAGGTGCCGCGCCTGCCGCCGCAGCCGAGACAAAAGAACAGCCCGCAAAGGGCGCTGCAGCAAAAACCCAGGATAAGAAATAACTGCCTTGCCTATCTTGTATATGAAAAATAGGATACTTTTCTTTGTGGTATTTATTTTTATCGCGTTCACTACCTTTTCTTATTCCCAGCAGGAATTCCCGATGATGGCCATGGTGAACGATTATAATGTTAATGTGCGCAGCGATTCTGCCGTTACCTCACCGATAATCTGCATTATGAATAAAGGGGAACATGTCGAAATTGTCTCCAAGGCATATGAATGGTACAAGATACGCCTGCCCAAAGAAGCGCCCTCCTATATCAAAAGGGAATTCCTGGTTATGCTCGACGATAAGACTGCCAAGGTATCCGGCAGCAGCGTAAACGTCAGGCTTAAAGATGATGATTCCTCGCCAATAATCGGGAAGGTGAAGGAGAATGAGGTGGTCTCCGTCTTGGAGGAATCAAGAGATTGGTGCAGGATAGTCCCGGTAAACAACAGCTTTGGCTGGATCCACAGCAGATTTGTGTATAAACTCCAGCAGAAAGAATCAGTATTGCCGGTAAAAACCAGTGAAGAGCCCAGCGTAGAACAGGCTAGCCCCAAGGCGCAGGAAGAAATAATTGTGCAGGGTGTAGTCAGGCCAAAGACCATCAAGAGAATAGCCACGCATAAGCTTATCACCGCAGACAATGATGTGTTCTTGCTCAAAGGGAATAAAGAGAGCCTGGATGCCCTTAACTACCGCAAGGCGAAGATTTCCGGCAAGAGAGTCGATCTGCCCCAGCAGGAGTATCCCCTTATCGAAATAACCAAGATGGAGGCGCTGGATTGAACCTGGCCGGTCTTTTGGTCTCCTTTGCCTTCCTGATTATCGCTATGACCGTGCATGAGTTTGCGCACGGATGGGTAGCGTACAAGCTAGGCGATACTACCGCAAAGTATTCAGGAAGATTGACCCTTAATCCTCTGGCGCACATAGACCCCATAGGCACCATTCTTGTTCCGCTTGTCCTTTTTATCACTACTCAGGGACAGTTTGTTTTCGGTGCAGCAAAACCTGTGCCTATAAATTACCTGGCCTTGCGCAATCCTAAAAAAGACATTATCTGGATAGGCGCAAGCGGGCCGCTGGCAAATTTTATCTTTGCCGCCTGCTTAAGCGTATTCTCCAGGTTTTCCCCTGCAGGGGGCGTGCTCAGCTTTATCTTTCAGAGTTTGATATTTATCAATGTAGTCCTGGGGGTGTTTAACCTTATCCCTATCCCTCCGCTTGACGGTTCGCGCATATTACTGGGTATTTTGCCTGAACCTGTAGCTTCGCGCTATGCCAGGATTGAACCCTATGGTTTTATTATTATAGTGGCACTTATCGTATTAGGCGCATTTGACATTATCGTGATGCCCTTGGTAAAATTTACCTTATGGTTATTGGGAACCGCATGAATATCGTAAAGGTTAATCTCAGGAAACGCGCGTATGATATTTTGATAGCAGGCAATGCCACGCTTCAGTTAGGCAGGTTTGTATTGAGGCTGGGCATAGGAAATGCCGCCTTCATCATTACCAATCCCTCCATAAAAAAGCTGCATGGCCTGGCCTTAGAGAGGACGCTTAAGAATTGCGGTTTCGAGACGAAGTTTAAGCTCATCCCTGATAGCGAAAAGAGCAAATCAATAGAGACAGCCTCTTCGGTAATCAGAGAACTGGTTGCCTACGATAAAAACAGGAGGGTTTTTATCGTTGCGTTTGGAGGAGGGGTAATCGGTGACCTGGCAGGATTCGTGGCTTCGGTATATAAGCGCGGCTGCCCCTACATACAGGTGCCTACTACTTTACTGGCTCAGGTGGATTCCAGCATAGGAGGAAAGACCGCTGTTGACCTTGCGCAAGGAAAGAACCTGGTAGGAGCGTTCTATCAACCCAGGCTTGTCTGTTCAGATACGGCATTTTTGAAGACCCTTAACACAAGACAGGTCAGGAACGGGCTGGCAGAAGCGATAAAGTACGGCATTATAAAAGACCCCAGCCTTTTTGCATATCTGGAGAAGAAATACATAGATGTGCTCTCGCTTAAAATGGCCGCATTAGAACATGTAGTAAAAAAATGCAGCTCTATCAAGGCCAAGGTGGTTGGCCGTGATGAGAGAGAAGAGAAGGGGTATAGGACCTGCCTTAATTTCGGGCACACCATAGGCCATGCCATTGAAACAGCAGCCGGCTATACCAGATATAGCCATGGCGAGGCAGTAGCCATAGGGATGCTGGTGGCTTCTGATATCAGCAGGAGGCTGGGGCTTGCGCCTGCTGCTGCCTGCGCACGGATAGAAAGACTCCTAAAGGCTGTTGGCCTGCCTGTCAGGATAAAAGGCATATCTGCCCGAAAGATCATCAATGCCTCCTACCATGATAAGAAGTCCCGCGGCAGAAAAAACAGGTTTGTGCTTATCAGGGGGATCGGCGAAACAAAAATAAAAGAAGATATCCCCCTTCCCATAATTAAAGAGGCGTTGGAAAGCAGGATTTAGGGATTATTTATTCTGGCTGGAAAGTTTGGTAATCGAATCTTTTGATTTTAACTCTACCCCCTCTAAAGTAATCCGCACTACCGTCACGCCCATAATTTTCTCGCCTTCCTTCACTATCTTGTTATTAATCAGGGCATAACCTTCTTCTCCGGAAAAGAATACCCCTTCGAGAACTAAGGAGGGAAGAGCCTCTTTCTTCAGGCCAGGGCTTTCTCTGGATGCTGCGGGTAAAGAAGCTCGGGGGGCTGTGGCCGGATTTACTAAAACAGGCCTTGCAAGGCTTGTTTTCTGTTTAGCGGTTGCGGAATATACTTTATGCAGGGGCTTGGTAAAGAATGAGAAGATAAGGTTAGCGCATACGAAACCCAGCGCCGCCATTATCAGATAGAGGGCATAGGTCTTGAGGTTATTTCTTTTATCCGCTTTAGGCAGAGGCTTTGCCTGCCGATTATTCGATGCCTCTACCTTTTTTAACGCCTCATGGATTATGCTCATTGTCTTTGCCCAGCCGTTTCGCCTATCTCTTCAACGCAGCGGTTGATGATGTTCAGGTCTATCAAATAAGCCTCCTGGATAAATCCGGCTAATAGCGCCCTGTCGCAGAGCATATTGATCAGCCGCGGCGTACCTGATGAAAACTCAAAGATAACCTTAATAACCTCGTCGGTGAAATGAATCTTGTCCATGGCACCTGCAATATTCAGGCGGTAGCGGATGTACTCTGCGACCTCATCTTTTTCCAAAGGGGTAATATGATAACGCACCATGATCCTCTGCTGCAGCTGGCGCAGCCCCGGCATATTGAGTTTGCGGTTCAGTTCAGGCTGTCCGGCCAGGACAATCTGAAGAAGCTTATTTTTATCGGTCTCCAGGTTTGAAAGCAGGCGGACCTGTTCCAGCTGCTGGGGCTTGAGATTCTGCGCTTCATCAATAATCAGGACTAAGTTATTACCCGATTCCGATTCGCGTAATAGGAATTTATTCAACTGGGCAACGAAAGAGAGCCTGGATTTATCTTTTATGGCGATCCCGAAATCCTTGATTATGGCCTCCAGAAGCTGTATTTCTGAGAAGTAAGGATTGAGGATAAAGGCGGTTTTGACATCAGGGCCCAGCTGGTTAAGGAAATACCTGCAGAGGGTTGTTTTACCGGTACCAATTTCTCCGGTAATGGCAATGATGCCTTTCCTTTGCGTTGTGCCGTAAAGCAGGTGCGAAAGGGCCTCTTTATGCTTCTGGCTGAGGA
>CAZKQC010000027.1:0-11945 GCA_964554825.1 uncultured Planctomycetales bacterium | reverse complement strand
ATTATTTGACCTGGAGATCTCTGCCAGGGGAGATTTTAAAATAGATATACACCATACTAACGAGGATATAGGCATTGTTTTAGGCCAGGCTTTTAAGAAAGCCCTGGACGGTAAGGAAGGGATCAGGAGGTTCGGTTATGCCTCTGTGCCTATGGAAGAAGTGGTGGCCATGGTTACGGTTGATATCAGCGGCAGGGGGTATTACAGGTTAAAGGCGGGCAAAGGAACAGTTACGCCTAAGGTAGAAGAGGGCTACGCGCTTGCTGACGTAGAGCATTTCTTTGATTCCCTGGCTAAACATATGGGGATGAATTTGAATATCAAGGTTGATCCTGTAAGTGAGGATTTACATACTACCCTTGAGCCGGTCTTTAAGGCTTTAGGCATAGCTTTGGATCAGGCCACTGGAATCGACCCCCGCAGAAAAGGCATACCTTCCACTAAAGGCGTGATTGACTAAGCGATGATCGCAATCATTGATTACGGTATGGGTAATATACACAGCGTGCGCAAGGCCCTGCAGCTAAGCGGCGGCCGGACCTTAGTGACTAATAAGCCTCAGGAGATAAAGAGCGCAGGTAAAATAGTCTTGCCCGGCGTAGGCGCTTTTGCCGATGCAGTATCGGAGTTGGAGAAACAGGGCTTAGTACCGGCTATTAAAGAAGCCATAAAAGAGGGGAAGCCTTTTTTAGGGATCTGCCTGGGGTTGCAGCTTTTATTTGCGGGGAGCCAAGAGGCAACGGGTTCATGCGGCTTGAGCGTATTAAAGGGGACGGTTAAAAAGTTCCAGGAGAAAAAAGGTCTTAAGGTCCCGCATATGGGCTGGAACCAGCTAAGCATAAAAAAGTCAGGGTGCCCTCTCTTGGAAGGCATCGTAGATAATTCCTATGTTTATTTTTGCCATTCATACTACCCCAAAAATCAGGATAAAGAAGTGGCTGCGGCTGTCACTGATTACGGGATAGAATTCAGCTCTGTTATTTGGAAGGATAATCTATACGGGGTACAGTTCCATCCTGAAAAAAGCCAGGATATAGGCCTGAAGATGATAAATAATTTTGTAGCGCTATGTTGATTATTCCGGCGATAGACATACAGGATGGTTGCGTAGTCAGGCTTTATCAGGGCGCGCGGAATAAGAAGGTTTATTCGCGCGACCCGGTTAAGACTGCCAAGCACTGGTTGCGCCAGGGCGCCCAGCTGTTGCATATCGTAGACTTAGACGGCGCTTTCTCAGGTAAGCCTAAAAATATAGACATAGTAAAAAGAATAGCAAAAGAAACAAAAGCCAGCATACAGTTCGGAGGAGGGGTCAGGAGTATCGGCACGCTAAGAGAACTGTTATCTTGCGGCATCCGCAGGGTAGCCTTGGGGACTAAGGCCATAGAAGAGGAGAATTTCTTGAAACAGGCCCTCTTGAAATTTAAGGATAAGGTTATTGTCAGCATAGATTCAAGAGATAACCGGGTATTGACCAAAGGCTGGAAGAGCAGCTCCAGCAATAAGGACACCATAGGTTTTGCCTGCAGTTTAAAAAAGATGGGTTTTAAAGAGATCATCTATACGGATGTTTCAAAAGACGGCACGCTGGAAGGCCCGAATATTATGGAGATAAGAAGGATCCTGAGGCTTGCCAAGATAAAGGTTATTGCCTCAGGCGGGATTTCTTCTCTGGATGATATACGCAGGCTAAAGAGTATCGAGAAGCAGGGTGTGAGTGCCGTGATTGTAGGCAAGGCGTTGTATGAAGGCAGGTTTACATTGACAGAGGCTATTAAATTAGCAGGAGGTGTGAAATGATGTTAAAGAAGGCGGCGTTGTTGTTTTTTGCAGGAGTGGTTTTAGTTTCGCTTTCCGGATGCGCTAGCGCAGGCAGAAAGAAGAATATGGAGATGCAGGGCTTAAGGAATCAGATCTCTGTATTGGAGGCCCAGATCCAGTCTAAAGACGAAGAGATCAATAGCCTCAGGGAGAACCTGTCTAATGCAAAGGAAGAGTCGGTATCTGTTATGCCAGCTAGAAAATCAATCGCAGAGGTGAAGTCCAGGCCTAATGTCAAGCAGGTTCAGATGGCCTTGAAGAATGCCGGTTATAATCCCGGTCCGGTTGACGGCAGGATGGGCAGGCAGACTAAGGATGCATTAAAGGCGTTTCAGAAAGCCAATGGCCTGGCTGCAGACGGTAAGATAGGTAAACATACCTGGGAGATCCTGAAGAAGCATCTCTATCAGAAAATGAAATAATGCTTACCAAACGCATTATCCCCTGCCTGGATATCAAGGAAGGCCGGGTGGTAAAGGGTGTGAAATTCTTAGGGCTCAAGGATGCCGGAGACCCGGTAGAGGTAGCTAAGCTCTACGACCAACAGCAGGCAGATGAGCTGGTATTCCTGGATATCACTGCCAGTTTCGAAAAGAGAAAGACTTTTGCGGAACTGGCCGAGAGGATAGCCAGGAATATCTTCATGCCTTTTACTGTCGGAGGAGGGGTAGGCGATGTAACCGGCATAAGAGAGCTGCTCAATGCCGGCGCGGATAAGGTCTCTATAAATACAGCGGCGGTAAGGTGCCCGGAGTTGATATCTGATGCTGCCGGGAAATTCGGAAGTCAGTGCATAGTAGTGGCGATAGACGCCAAGAAAGAATCTAACGGCTGGCAGGTTTATATAAACGGCGGCAGGACGCCTACCGGGCTTGATGCCCTGAAGTGGTCCAAGAGGGTAGCACGGTTAGGCGCCGGAGAGATTCTTCTGACCAGCATGGATTACGACGGTACCAAAGACGGATATGACCTGGAGTTGACCGCAGGAGTCTGTTCAGGGATAAATATACCGGTTATCGCCTCGGGAGGCGCGGGTAAGCTGGAGCATTTTTATAGCGTGTTTACCGATGCGGGAGCGGACGCTGCTTTAGCTGCTTCGCTTTTTCACTATCAGGAATGCACAGTCAAAGATGTTAAGGTTTATCTGAGTAAAAAGGGGGTCAAGGTGCGCTTATGAGTAAGAAAATAAAGTTAAATTTAAAGGATTTAAAATTCGATAAACAGGGCCTGATCCCTGCGATTATACAGGACTACAGGAACCGGGAGGTCCTGATGCTGGCTTACATGAATAAAGAATCCCTGCGGCGCACGATAAAATTGGGCAAGACTTGTTTCTGGTCGCGTTCCAGAAAAGTTTACTGGGTCAAAGGCTTAACCTCAGGCTGTTTTCAGTATGTCAAGTCGGTTGCCTATGATTGCGACCTGGATGCCCTGCTGATTAAGGTACGTCAGGTGGGTAGCGCCTGCCATACGGGCAACAGGTCTTGTTTCTATAGGAGAATAACTTAAAGATGTATTCGCCCTCTTTAAAGGATTTTCTGAAGTTGTCCAGGAAGGGAAACGTTATCCCGGTATACAAAGAGATAAACGCTGACCTGGATACTCCGGTTTCTGCCCTGCTAAAGATTAAAAAGGGAAGCCATTCCTTCCTTCTTGAGTCTGTCGAAGGGCAGGAAAAGATTGCGCGTTATTCTTTCTTGGGCTCAAGCCCGGCGCTCATCTTTAAAAGTAAAGACGGAAATATACAGATAGAGGATTTGCGTAAGCATAGCAGGCGCCGGTTCAGAGCTGAATCCAGCCCTTTGGATGAGATCAAAAGTCTCCTGCAGGATTTTAAGCCGGTTGATATTAAGGGCCTGCCGCGTTTTTACGGAGGGCTGGTCGGTTATATCGGTTATGATATGGTCAGGTTCTTTGAAAATATACCGGATAAGAATAAGGATGACCTGGGGCTTTGGGACTGCGTCTTTATGCTTACGGATAATATGCTGGTTTTTGACCACGTCAACCACACCATTAAGATCGTGGCTAATATTATGCTCTCCCCGGGAGGAAGGCCTCTTTCCGCCAGTCAAAAGACAAGTATTTATAAGAAGGCAGTAAAAAAGATAGAATCCATACATCAGGAACTGAATAAACCCCTGCGCGGTAAAGAGCTTGAGTTTGCCGCAGCCCATAGCAAAAAAGCCGGGGTATCCTCTAATTTTACCAGGAATGAGTTCTCTGAGATTGTCAACCAGGCCAAGCGTTATATCAGAAAAGGCGATATTATCCAGGTAGTTTTATCCCAGCGCTTCCAGGCCAGGGTGAAGAGGCCTGCCTTGGATATATACCGGAAGCTGCGTTCCCTCAACCCATCGCCTTATATGTTTTTTTTGCAGTTGGAGGATCTGTGCCTGGTCGGTTCTTCTCCTGAGATGCTGGTGCGCTGCGAAGACGGGCTGGTTCAGACTATGCCTATTGCCGGGACCCGCAGGCGCGGCAAAACAGAGGAAGAGGACAAGAGGCTGGCGCAGGAATTATTGCAGGACAAAAAAGAACGGGCAGAGCACCTGATGCTGGTGGATTTGGGCCGCAATGACCTGGGCAAGGTTTGCAGGTCAGGGGAGGTCAGGGTAGCTGAGTTTATGCGGGTAGAGCGTTATTCTCACGTGATGCATCTGGTTAGCGAGGTCAGGGGGAGGCTGGATAAAAAATACGACTGTTACGATCTGCTGAAGGCATGTTTTCCTGCGGGGACAGTAAGCGGAAGCCCGAAGATCCGGGCCATGGAGATAGTGGATGAGCTGGAGAATTTGAGGCGCGGCCCCTATGCCGGGTGCGTGGGTTATTTTAGTTTCTCCGGTAACCTGGATACCTGCATTACCTTAAGGACGATAGTTATTAAGGAGGGTGTTGCCTATATCCAGGCAGGAGCAGGCATAGTGGCGGATTCTGTACCTGAGAAAGAATACCTGGAGTCGGTAAATAAGGCCAGGGCGATGCTAGAGGCAATCTCGGGCTAGCATAAAAAATCCTTGCAAGATCGGCACTTTGATACTATGATACTGCATACTTTGGTACCCTTACTTAACGTCAACTGAACGGAGGTTTAAAACATGGCAGTTAGGATACGTTTACGAAGGATAGGCAAGAACCCTATTAAAAAGCCGCATTTTCGCATCTCTGTCTTCGATGAGCGCCGCTCGCGGGACGGCAGTTTTATCGAAGAGCTGGGTTTCTATAAACCGCTTACAGGCGAGGTTAAGATGAACAAGGCGCGCGTTGAATTTTGGGTTAAAAATGGCGCCCAGCTTTCGCAGACAGTAAAAAACCTGTTAAAAAAAGAAAAATAATCTCGACACTCGTTTAATTAAAGGAGGCTGTAATGCCACAATCAGCACAGGCCGGTTCACTCTTAAATCTGCTCCCCCTGGTTTTTATCTTTGTTATTTTTTATTTTCTGCTTATAAGGCCGCAGAAGGCCAAGGAAAAAGAGCACCAGAAGATGCTTGGCAGCCTGAATAAGAATGATGACGTAGTTACCAGTTCCGGTATTCACGGGACTATCGTCAATGTCAAAGACAAGACCTTGATTTTAAGGGTTGATGAGAACGTAAAGATAGAAATAGAGAAAAACTGCGTTGCCTATATCAAAAAGTTGCAGGCTTAAAAACCAATAATAAGGCAAGGGCATTCATGGAGAGAAAACTAATCTATAAAGTAATCCTTATCCTGGCAGTCGCGGGGCTTTGCGCCTATTTTACTTTTCCTCTCCAGAAAAAGATAAATCTCGGGCTGGATTTGAGAGGCGGGATGCACCTGGTGCTTCGGGTGGATACCAGCAAGCTTCCGGAGAAGGGCCGCGAGGAGGCAGTGGACAGGGCCCTTGAGGTAATCAGGAACAGGATTGATGCCTTTGGCGTGCGCGAGCCCTCAATACAGAAACAGGGCACGGAAGAGGTAGTGGTGCAGCTGCCCGGGGTTACGGACAGGGGCAGGGCCATAGATTTGATCGGTAAGACCGCCCTCCTTGAATTCAAGATAGTCTCTACCGATATGGATCAGTTGAAAAAGGCTATGGAGGGCAATGTCCCGGAAGGCTTTGAGTTTAAATATGCACAGGAGGATAATGAACCTCTGCTTTTAGAGAATCAGGCGGTGCTGACCGGAGACGCCATTACCAACGCAGAGGTGCGTTTTAATCAAAGCCAGTTTAACGAACCGCTGGTCTCCCTGGAATTTAATCCTGAAGGCGCTAAGAAATTCGCCGAGATAACCGCAAATAACGTAGGCAAGAGGCTGGCTATAGTGTTGGATGGCAAAGTGCAGTCTGCCCCGCGTATAAAAGAAGCCATACCCTCTGGCCAGGCAGTGATACAGGGACGCTTTAGCGTTGAGCAGGCCCAGGACCTGGCAATAGTATTAAAGATAGGAGCCCTGCCTGCGCCTATGTATATAGAGGAAGAAAGGACCATAGGCCCGCTGCTAGGCCAGGATTCCATAAATAAAGGTGTGCGGGCAAGCCTGGTGGGGGGTATCCTGGTCTTTATCTTTATGGCGGCTTATTACCTCATAGCCGGGCTAGTGGCTAATGTGGCGCTGGGCCTTAACCTTTTGATTATCCTTGGCGGGCTGGGTATGCTGCCTTTAATCTTCCCCGGGGTCTCTGCGACCCTGACGCTTCCCGGCATTGCCGGTATGGCCTTGTCTTTAGGTATGGCAGTAGATGCCAATGTCTTAATCAACGAACGCATCAGAGAAGAGTTGAATGCAGGCAAGAGCCTGCGCACTGCCATCGCTAACGGATACAATAAGGCCTTTAGCGCTATCTTTGATTCCAACGTTACCACGCTGATTGCGGCATTCTTGTTATTCCAGTTCGGGACCGGACCTATTAGGGGCTTTGCAGTTACCCTGAGCATCGGTCTTATCGCAAGTATGTTCACCGCAATTGTGGTTACCCGCACTATTTTTGAAATACTCTTAAATCTAGGCTGGATTAAAGCCCTGCCCATGCTTAGGTTGATCAAGGAGACAAAATTTGATTATATCGGAAAAAGGTATATTTTTTATGCTATCTCCGTAGTAATTATAGTTACGGGTTTCCTATTCTTCTTTAAGAAAGGGAGCCAGGCCTATGGCATTGATTTTGCCGGAGGCCAGCTTCAGGAATACAGCTTCAATGACCCAGTGCCTGTAGATAAGGTGCGTCAGCTCTTGAAAGACATAGGACAGGCAGACGCCTCTATTCAGCAATTTAAAGATAACCCCAAGGTAGTTTTAATCAAGACCTCTACTGATAAAAACGACCTTATTACCAGTAAGTTGAAAGAAGTCTTTCCCGGCGAAGATATACAGATCTTAAGGATAGAAAAGGTAGGGCCGGTAGCAGGCAAGAATCTTAAAGGCAAGGCTACCAAAGCCCTGATCTGGTCATTGGCGGGTATCCTGGTCTACGTAGCCTTCAGGTTCAAGCATTTCAATTTTGCAATTGCCGGCGTAATCGCGCTTTTCCATGACGTGCTGGTAGCCTTAGGATTCTTAGCTATTACCGGCAGGCAGGTAGACCTTTTGAGCATTACTGCCTTTCTGACCATTGCCGGTTATTCCATAAACGATACCATTGTCATCTATGACCGGGTCAGGGAGAATAGCCGCCTGGCGCGCAAGATGAGCCTGCGCGAACTTATAAACTTAAGCGTAAACCAGACCTTAGGCAGGACCATACTTACCTCAGGGGTTACGCTTTTGGTAGTTATTGCAATCTTCCTGTATGGAGGAGAGGTGCTTAGCAACTTTGCCTTTACGCTGCTGGTAGGTTTTATCTCAGGAGTCTATTCCACGGTATACATCGCCTCGCCTTTAGTCCTTGCCTGGCAGAGCCGCAAGTCACGGGTTTAAATTAGCCGGGAAAATCAATATATTTTTTAAGTCTGTCATATGTTTAAAGCCCTGAAATTATATAAAGGAGAGCCCCTGGAACTGGAGCGTATCTTGGCCGAGCTCGTTCAGTTCGGCTATAAGCGCCAGGAGGCTTTAACCCAGGAGGGAGAATTCGCCAGGCGCGGAGGAATCCTCGATATCTTTCCTTTTACTTTCGAGCTGCCTATCCGCATTGAGCTGGATATAGACAGGATAGCCTCCATAAGAAGCTTTAATCCTCTTACCGGAGAACGTCTCTGGGAACACTCCATGGCCATCATCCTGCCTGTCAAGAATACTGCGCATACCAGGACACTCCCTTTTAGAGAAGAATTCCCCGTAGAGAATTTTGTAGATATAAACGTAGGCGATTATGTGGTGCATACGCAGCACGGCATAGGCAAATTTCTTGGCCTAAACAAGATTAAGATCCGTGACCAGCATAAAGACCACTTGGTTATTGAGTACGACCGTCAGGAGAAACTCTATGTGCCGGTGGAAGAGATGTATCTGGTGCAGAAATATATCGCCTTTGCGGTAAGAAGGCCGAAGTTATACAGGCTTGGAGGCAGGGAGTGGCTCAGGGCCAAAGAGCGCGCGAGGCGGGGGATACAGAAGCTGGCCTGGGAGCTTTTATCTATGGAGGCGATGCGTTTAAGTTTATCCGGCTTTGCCTTTTCCGCCGATACCGAATGGCAGGCGCAGTTTGAATCCACCTTTCCTTATACCGAGACCGCTGATCAGGCTAAGGCCTGGTCCGAGGTGAAGGCAGATATGGAATCCAAGAAACCTATGGACAGGTTATTGTGCGGAGATGTCGGCTACGGTAAGACCGAGGTCGCCATGCGCGCTTCCTTTAAGGCGATGATGGATAATAAACAGGTGGCATACCTGGTGCCTACCACGATCCTGGCTCAGCAGCATTACGAAAATTTTTCCAGAAGGCTTAAGGAATTCCCGGTTAATATAGAGCTGCTCTGCCGTTTTAAAACCACAGCCCAGCAGAAAGATATCATCGATCGTATAAATAACGGCAGGGTGGATGTGGTGGTGGGTACGCACCGCCTGCTTTCCGAGGATATCAGTTTTAAGGACTTAGGCCTGGTGATTATCGACGAGGAACAGCGTTTCGGGGTGAGGGCCAAAGAGAAGTTAAAGGCCCTGCGGCTGACCTGCGATGTGCTTACGCTGACTGCCACGCCTATACCGCGCACCTTATATATGAGCCTGATGGCTGCTAAAGAGCTCTCGGTTATCAATACCCCTCCCCAAAATAGGTTGCCTGTGAAGACTTTTGTGGTAGAATATGACGAAGATTTGATCCGTCAGGCTCTCGTGCGTGAACTTAACCGCAAGGGCCAGGTTTATTTTGTGCACAATCGTATCCAGGATATCGAAGAAGTGAAGGATAGGCTATCCCGGCTCCTGCCTGATAAATCCAGGCTTGCGGTAGCGCACGGCCAGATGCCGGCTAAGCTCTTAGAGAGCATAATGCTTGATTTCTTGAGGCGTAAGATCGATATACTTGTCAGCACCATGATTATTGAGTCCGGCCTGGATATACC
This sequence comes from uncultured Planctomycetales bacterium, assembly GCA_964554825.1. GTDB lineage: Bacteria > Omnitrophota > Gorgyraeia > Gygaellales > Profunditerraquicolaceae > VGKF01. The sequence goes on along the minus strand of CAZKQC010000027.1, from coordinate 2,655 downwards.
CAATGTCAATACTATTATCATCAATAATGCGCACCGTTTTGGCTTATCTGATCTGCATCAGCTGCGCGGCAGAGTAGGCAGGTTCGACCGCCATGCCTATGCCTATTGTTTTATCCCTAAGAATGAGGTATTGGACAGCGATGCCAAGAAGAGGCTGGATGCCATACAGGAATACTCTTATCTGGGCTCGGGCTTTAAAATCGCCATGGAGGATTTAGAGATACGCGGTGCCGGTAATCTTCTGGGCGTCCAGCAGCATGGTTTTATCTCGGCAGTCGGATTCGACCTTTATTGCAGGCTATTGCGCGAGGCAATAAGCAACTTTAAGAAAGCGGGTGTATTCAATGGATAAAATCCCAAATATCGTATTGTGTCTTTTGTTAACGGTTTTTATCATATGTTGTGGGTCGGCAATTTCCCGGGATCAGTTGTATGCCCAGGAGAAAATCGTAGCCATAGTAAACAGCGATGTCATTACGCAGAAGGACCTTAATGATTTTATAAATTTCACGCGCGTGCAGATGGCAGGAGATTATAAGGAAGAAGAGCTAAAGGAGAAGATCGAGGCATTAAAATCCGACCTTTTGAATAAATTGATCGATGATCGTATTATTCTTCAGGAGGCCAAGAGAGATAAAATCAAGGTTGACGAGGATAAGATCAAGGCCAAGGTCTCGGAAATCAAGAGCCGCTATCCTTCTGAGACTGGTTTTCAGCAGGCGTTAAGCCTTCAGGGCCTTGTGCAGGCGGATGTAGAAAACAGGATAAGAGAACAGCTGCTCATGTATGATATCATAGAGGCGAAGGTAAAAAGCAGGATAGTCGTAAATCCTGCGGAGGTTACTGATTTCTATCAGAAAAATCCCCGGGAGTTCATTCTATCCGAGCAGAGGGATTTTGAATCTATAGCCCTGGAGGATTCGGTTGCGGCAGGGCAGGTTGCCGCGGGCCTTAAGCGAGGCCAGGATTTAGGTGAACTGGCCCAGAAGTACTCCTTTAGCGTAGATACGCTCGGCGGCGTTGTGGCTGAGGAATTAAAGAAGGAGCTCTCCGAGGCCTTATTTAAAATTAAATTAGGAGAGTTTGCCGGTCCGATAAAAATAGAAGATAAGTATTATATCTTTAAACTGAATAAGATAACCCCGCCCAGAGCCAAGCAGCTATCCGAAGTGCAGGATAGGATCTACGGCTTTCTTTTAGAAAAAAAGATGCAGGAAGACCTGGCCAGATGGCTTGATGAACTGAAAAGCCGCGCCTACATCAAAATCATACAGAGTTAACCGAGAGACAATATGCAAAAACTTCATAAGAAAGTCAGGATTGGCATTACTATGGGCGATCCTTCGGGGATCGGGCCTGAAGTAGTGGCAGCTGCCTTAAGAGTCATCAAAGATAAGGCTGAGTTTATAGTAATAGGTGACAGGTGGGTCTTTGAAAAGGCCCAGGCTAAGCTTAAGGCTAAAAGCAGCAGCTTAAGGGGCTATAGGTTTATAGATCTGGCTAACGTCAGCCGCCGTAATTTTAAATTTGGCAAAGTTCGCGCGGAATACGGCAGGGCCTGCGTAGAGTATCTGGATAGGGCCCTGGAGATGATTGAAGATGGTGAGGTAGACTGTCTGGTGACAGCCCCTATATCTAAAGAGTCCATAAATAAGGCAGGGTTCTTTTTTCCCGGCCACACAGAATATCTGGTGAAACGCACAAACTCTCACTCTTTTGCGATGATGCTCTTGAACAGGAGGTTAAAGATCAGTCTGGTAACCAGGCATATTCCTATCTCGGCAGTACCCGCCGCGCTGAACAGAGAAAAAATATGCTCTACTATAGCGCTTACGCATCTGGCGCTTAGTAAGTTGTTTTCGATTAAAAATCCGCGCATTGTCGTCTGTGGCATGAATCCCCATGCTTCGGACAACGGCCTTATAGGCACAGAAGAGAACAAGATCATAAAGCCGGCATTAGCGGTCTCCAGAAAATCGTATCCTTTAGTCTTTGGTCCTCACCCGGCGGATATAGCTATTGCCAGGGCCTACCATGGGGAATATGACTGCATTATAGCCATGTATCATGATCAGGCGCTTATACCGCTGAAGCTATCTTCTCCCGGAAGCGGAGTCAATATCACCCTGGGCTTGCCGTTCGTGAGGACTTCGCCTTTACACGGCACTGCCTTTGATATTGCGGGCCTGGGCCTGGCCAGGCCGGATTCCTTGCTGGAGGCAATCAAACTTGCCCTAAGATGCAGCATAAGTTTGAAGATCAGCGGGCCCAGGCCCGCGCCGAAGCTTTAGATGAAATACTTGAGCGGCCATGGGCCGCGAAAGTACAAAAAGAGACTAGGCCAGAATTTTCTCGTAGACAAGAATCTGCAGAAGAAAATAATCTTAAATTGCGGGATCAGGCCTGTGGATACTGTTCTTGAGATTGGCTCAGGCAGGGGGGAGCTGACCAGGTTAATAGCGGATAAGGCCAAGCTGCTTTATGCGCTGGAGCTCGACTCATCGCTCTGTGGGGCCTTGAAAGAGGAATTTAAAACGCTATGCAACGTAAAGATTATCAATCAGGATATCCTGCGCCTGGATTTATCCGGTTATTTTACCGATTTGCAAAATAGAATAAAGGTTATAGGGAATATCCCTTATTATATTACTACTC
>CAZKQC010000026.1:3306-12058 GCA_964554825.1 uncultured Planctomycetales bacterium | reverse complement strand
CCAATGCCCTCACTGCCTCTGCTATACGCTCGGGCTCCCTCGAATCTACTTTCAAATATCTCCCGTCTGATTTAGCTACGGCGCAGAAACGGCAATTTCTAGTACAGGTATCACCCAGGATCATGAAAGTAACTTTCCCTTTATTAAAACACTCTGAAAAATTAGGACAGAGCGCTTCCCGGCATACAGTATGAAGCCCCATATCAGAAAATAATCTCGCTCTTTGCAGGGTCTGGGCAAAAGGAATCTCTTGCCTAAACCAGGTAGGAAGCCTATTTTGCATTTCTAGTCTTGATAAAATTATTTATTGAACGGTCGTAGGTCTTTTCTATCTCCTGAGGAAAAAAACAGGCCGGCAACTCTGAACTCGCACGGTGATACGCAATACAGTCGCAACAGATACCTCTGCGGGAACAAGAGCTGTAACTACAGTTGCAGCTGAGGAGATTGCGTTTTTGATTCTGACAGTCTTTCATCCTTTACCTTCTGGTTAAGTCTCTTGAGCTTCTTACTTATATTCATACGCTGAAAGAAAGAAGCGTAATCCGAGATTAGTTTCCCTTTTAAATGGTCTATCTCATGCTGCAAGACGCAGGCAAGCAGTCCGCTTGCCTCGATTTTAACTCCCACGGCTTCTCCATCCTGGGCCTGGACAACTATACGCTTGGCGCGTTTAACCTTAATACTTACGCCCGGCACGCTCAAACACCCCTCCTCAATAGACTGAGACCCTTCTTTTTTTATAATCCTTGGGTTTATAAGTTTATAGAGGCCGCTTCCTATATCAACTACGATCAGCGCTTCACTGATACCCACCTGAGGAGCGGCCAGGCCTATACCTGAAGACTCATACATCAACTGAGCCATCGAACTAAGAATATCCTTATGATCCTCAGTTATCACGGAGACATTTTTTGCCTTCTTCCTTAATACCGAGTCTCCGAATATCCTAATTCTTAATGCGGTTTTTTTCATCGACCGTAATTATCTTTGGTTTTATCCTCCGGGCATCTTTTTCATCAACCATAGCATAGGATAAAATCACTACCTCATCTCCCGGGCAGGCGCCTCTTGCCGCAGGGCCATTGAGACAGATTACCCCGGAGCCTCTCTTGCCTTTAATGGCATAGGTTTCCAGGCGATGCCCGTTATTAAGATTAAGCACCTCTACCTTTTCTCCGGGAAGGATATCTGACTCCTCCATAAGGCTTGAGTCGATAGTGATGCTACCTTCGTAATAAAGGTTGGCCTCGGTAACGCGCCCCCGGTGGATCTTCGATTTTAACATTGTCCTGAACATTTCACTCTCCTATTTATTACGCACTGCCTCTGCTATGGCTTGCGCGAATTCACCCGCTGCATCGGGCCCGGAGGCAGTAATGATATTTCCGTCTCGCTCCAGGGGGTGCCCGGTATAATCGGCCCCTGCCGCCAAAAGCTCGGTTGCCTCCGAAGGCCATACTGTAGCACGCCTGCCTTTTAGCACGCCTGCCTTAGCCAATGTCACCGGCGCAATGCATATAGCAGCCAGTATTTTCCCTGCCAAAAGGGCTTCTTTGATTAATCTATGGGCCACCGGATCATCCCAGTACTCGCTTGATCCTGCTCCGCCTACGAATATTATTGCCGTAAAATCCTTCACCTGTATATCTTTAACCAGCATCTCCGGTTTTACCTTTGCGCCCAGCACCCCCAGCGCCTCGGTAAGGTTCGAAGAAGAAACCACAACCTCTATGTCATTATCCTTCAAAACCTCTTTTGGCTTGAAAAATTCCTCATCCCTGAAATTATTATGGGCAATGATCAATACCGCTCTTTGCATAAGCGCACCTTAATTGTTTTTTATCAAACGGTATGTCTGACGCGCGATCATTAATTCTTCGTCTGTAGGTATAACCAGGATTTTAGGTTTCGCCTTTAAATGAGAAAAAAGCCCCTTGCAGATACTCTCCCTGACCCTCTTCTGATGCTCTCCTATGCCGGCAGTAAAAACAAGGACATCGCAACCAGACATTATCGCGGTATACGAACCGATATATTTTCTTATACGATACACAAACATGTTTATCGCCAGCCTTGCCCGAGTATCTCGGGATGCGGCCTTTTTCTCCAGTATCCTCATATCGTTACTGATACCGGAAACACCCTTAAGGCCGCTGGCTTTATTTAACATTTCATCTATCTGCAAAAGATTAAGCTTATCTTTACGCATAATATAAGTGATCAGGGCCGGGTCAATATCTCCACAACGAGTCCCCATTATCAGCCCCTCCAGAGGAGTAAACCCCATGCTGGTATCGATAGACCTGCCCTTTTCTATAGCCGCTATACTGCAGCCGTTGCCCAGATGACAGGTAATTATCTTTAGTTTATTCAGCGGTTTTTTCAAAATCAGGGCTGCCTCATAAGCGACGTATTCGTGGCTGGTCCCGTGAAATCCGTATTTCCTTATGCCGAATCTTCTGTAATATTCGTAGGGCAGGCCATAGGTATAGGCGTAATCCGGCAAGGTCTGATGAAAGGCAGTATCAAATACCGCCACCTGTTTTACCCCGGGCAGTAATTTCTTGCAGGCTAAAATTCCGGATAAGTTAGCAGGATTATGCAGCGGCGCCAAGACACAGCACTCTTTGATTTTCTTAAGCACCGATTCTCCTATTAAGACCGGCTTTGTGAACTCTTCTGCGCCGTGTACTACCCTATGACCTACTGCCTCAACCCCATTGACCTGGTTCAGTATAATCTTGAGGCCGGTATAATGATCCTGTATCCGGGAAAGCTCTTCTCCTATATGCTCAATAACCCCCTTAGATACCAACTCTTCCCTGGGCATCTTGAAGAGTTTGTATTTTATAGAAGAGCTTCCGGAATTTATGACCAGGACTTCCATTATTGCGCCCTTATAGCGGTTACTGCCACGCAATCAACTATATCTTCTGCCGAACACCCGCGCGAGAGGTCGCTGGAGGGTTTGTTTAAACCTAAGATCAAGGGGCCCAGAGCCCTTGCCTTAGATAACCGCTGGACAAGTTTATAGCTTATATTGCCTGCCTCCAAAGAAGGGAATATCAGGACATTAGCCCTTCCGCCTATAGGGCTAGCCGGATACTTTATCCCGGCGACCTGCGGCACGATAGCTGCATCCACCTGTAGCTCTCCGTCTATCAGAAGCTGGGGCGCCATATCTTTAGCCAGTTCTAACGCCTCTGTTAACTTATCTATAGCCTTACCCTTGGCAGAACCTTTGGTAGAATAACTAAGCAGGGCAACGCGAGGCTCCAGGCCCAATACCTTAGTAGCCAATTCTGAAGAATGCAGGGCAATACAGGCCAGTTGTCTGGGGTTGGGTTCCGGGATTATGCCGCAGTCGGCAAAGATAAATGTGCCGCTTGCGCCGTATTCGCAATCAGGCACGACCATAATAAAACAACTGCAGGCAAGACCTAAACGCTCATCTACCCCCAGGCAGCGTATCGCAGCCCTGCCTACGTCAGGAGTGGTGTGAGAGGCGCCTGCCACAAATCCGTCTGCCTTAGCCTCCCTGACCATCATGGCAGCATAATAAAGCGGGTCTTCGAATATCTTCTTTACCTCGTTTATATCCGCAATCTTGGCCTTGTGCAAACCGTAAAACTCGTCTATGTATCTTTCTTTATCTTCTTTTATAAACCGGTCTTGGCTAAGCAGTATTACCTTCGCAAGGTTTTCTTTTTCAATAATACCGGCAGCCTCTATCATGCGCGGGTCTTTATACTCCGGAAGCACGATGGTTTTTAGCTTAGAGGCAGCCTTGCGGCGTATCAGATTAATGGTATCCATAAACTACATTCCTTTCGATATAGCATCCAGATCTACGTTATCTTTAATCATCTGTATAGCGGTATTAACTTTAACGGTATCGCGCGGCCTGATCTTGACAGTCAAGTCGTGGATAGTAGAAGTAACGGCATATGTATCATCCTGGGCCAGGAGTACCGGAATCTTTGCCTTGATTAACGAATCCATAATCGATTTATCCGGAGTAATGCCCCCGGAAAGAATAATCCCGGAAATCCTAAGCCTTTTTTTCTCATCATCCCTGTGGCATCCCAAAACAGTCATAATCATATCCTCCCTGTCTCCGGGAGTTATCAAAAGGCTGTCATCCACTATATATTTTATGGCATCATGGGGCTCCATTGCGCCTACGATGACATTGGCTATATAACTCTCCAGGGCATCCTTGCCACAGAGAAGTTCATAATCGGTCTCTTCCAGTATCTGCTCTATCGTGGGCAGGGAAAGCATTTTATTGTAAGGGATAACTCCCAGTACATTGATCCCTTTCCTCTGCAATCCTTTTCTGACCAGCTGGTTTATCTTTTCAAACTTATTGGAAAGAACCTTGTTTACGATAACGCCCAATACCTTAACGCCTTCTTTCTCAAAAAGCGCCTTGTTTAACAAAATCTCGTCAATAGGCCTGCCGACCCCTCCGGAAGAAATAATAATAACCTTGGAGCCCAGGAGCCTTGCCACATAGGCGTTTGAATGATCAAATACCGAGCCTACTCCGGCATGCCCCGTTCCCTCGATAACCACCAGATTCTGCCTTTTGGAGATTCGGTTAAAGGCCTCTTTAATCTGAGAGGTGATTATTTTCCTGCGGGGCTGGGCGATATATTTCTCAGTAAAGCCCTTCTCTACCGCTATAGGGCTCATGTCCTTGAGCCCGCATTTTATTCCGCATACCTCTTCAATCAGGAGAGAGTCTTCATCGACCTTCAGGCCCTCCTCCTCTAAATAACGCTGTCCGATCGGTTTTATGAAACCTACCCTTTTAAACCTATGTTTCAAATTGCTGATCAAGCCCAAAGAAACGGTTGTCTTGCCGTCATTCTGCTTGGTGGCAGCGATGAAGATCTTCTTCATTTCAGGTTTTCTTCTATTCTTTTTTTCAATTCGGCCTTAGCCATCGCCCCCACGGCCTGGTCTATAACTTGGCCTTTCTTGAAAAACATAAGCGTAGGAATGGACATGACCCCGTAACGGGTAGGCACCATGGGGTTTTCCTCTATATTAATCTTGCCTATCTTGATCCTGTTCTGGTATTCTCGGGCGAGCTCTTCGATAAAAGGGGCGATCATCTTGCAGGGGCCGCACCAGCTGGCCCAGAAATCGATCAATACCGGCAAGTCAGATTCCAGGACCTCTTTTTTGAAATTACTATCCGTTAAGTGTATTAAGGCCATTGTATATTGAGAAAGGATAAAAAATGAATAAGATGAGGTTATAAATTATCATAAATACCGGAAATTTGCAAGACATTTTAAAAACGGCATTTAACTCTAGATATAAAGCGGCTTGGTCTTTAACAAGGTCAGGCAGTATTTAAAGAACAGGTCGACTTTATCGTAATGGCTGAGCATTATCTTTATAAAATAATTGTATTCGGAAAGTATCGAAAGGGCATCCTGAGACTCGAAAGGGTGGACGCTGTATTTCGCCTCTTCAAACCTTGAGGTAAAATTAATAAAAGTTGTGTTGCTGTGCGGATTAGACAATATGCCATAGGCCTTATTTATATCTTTAAACCTTTGCGCTGACTTTTCCTGTTTTCCTGCTTTCGCCTTATCCGGATGATAACGCATTGCCAATTCGCGGTATTTATTTTTTATATCCTCCGGGGAGGCTTGTTTCTTCAAGCCTAACACTCCGTAATAGTATAACTTTATGGAGTATTTATTATCGACTAAACCGGCGTAGGAAAGCGGCGGCAGGATGCCGTCGTGACGAAAACCAAAAATGCCCAGGATATCCCTGGCATTCTCGTACAGGCTGATTATAAAACCACGGGGGTCCCGGCGCAGGAATGCCTTCATCTTATTTATTTTGTATCGAATTACGGTATAAAAAACAACCATAATCAGGGCTGTGCACATAATTAAAAACGTAATCGCCTTCAGCAGGATTTCAAGGAACCAGCCAAGGGTAAGCATAACCCTGATATTTACAGGCAGGCTTTTTATGCCGGAATACTGCGCAACAACCTGCGCTTGACCTACCTTTAGAGGATAAGCAATCGCATTATCTATCCTCACTATGCCCCGGCCAAGGACTTCCCAAGTAACTATTGGGGTAATATCTTTGCGGGATGAATCGGAAAAACAGCCTTCAGCCTTTAACATGACATTCCCCTTCATAGATATCCGGGAATTTACAGGAGAAACAACTATAGAAACCAATTTTGGCCCCTCTACCGTTACCAGGGCAGGCGGACTGATTGTTCCTTTAAATTTTACATAAAGCCTGGCCTCTCCGGGAATATGGGTGCTGATCTTTCCTGCAGATACCCCGAAAATCTTGTCGTCAGAGGCCTTCCATTCTCCGGAGATGGTCAGGTCTTCTTCCGTTTTATCGCTATACAATCCCCGGGCAACCGCCTGGGCGCTCTCTCCCAGGGAGATCTTAAAGGATGCCGGGTCTATCCTGATGCTCTTAAGCTTCTTCTCTTCTTTGAAAAAATCCTTGCTCAGGTTCTCCGTATCTTCTTTTATCTTCTTCACCAGGTCATCCGGGCTGCTGTAATCACTGTCAGCCTTACGTTCCTTAGTCTTTCCTGTACCTTCCCTCATCACAACCATATCTGAAGGAGACTGCCTTTTGGAAACAACAACCACTTTAGCGGGTACGCTCTGAATATTTTCCGTATCTGCCACTACATCACAGATCCCCTCAAAAGCAGCAGAAAAATTGCCTGACCCTAAACTGCGGACAGTATCCCTGTTGCTGAATTTCCATTTTACCAGATGCGTTATTTCTTTTATATGGTTGTTATTATAGGTGGCGAATGCCCTGAGATTGAAAGAACTGCCTGCGGAGACAAAAACAAACTCCGGCAGTAACGTAATATGTTTCAATATCATCCTGGAAGGAATAGGGGTGTTGGATACGGAAATCTCCTGCGGCAGGCTCTCTAATCCCTGATATTTACAAAACATGCTCTGCTTAGCCGGCAGAGGGCTGAACTGGACAACGTTATCCTTTAAACCCACAGTCAATTGGTCTTTCTTGACAAACCACTCAACCTCCCCGGTAATATCCTTTATGTTATATGTGGATTCCTTGGGAGAAAAAAATGTACCCAAGGCCCTGAAGACCCATTTAGAATTAGGGGTTACTTTAGGGGTATAAGGTATGATGTTAATGCTGAGGCACTTTTCCTGTTCTTCCTCTTTGTTTTGTGGCGATTCTTTTACTACAACCTGGCAGGGATTACTGAAAATATTGCCGTATTTAGCCAGGACCTGATATTTGCCTTTTCTCAGGGGGATAATTGCTCCCGACTTGGTAAAGTCAAACTTCCATTTTTCATCCACCAGAATCTGGACTTCGCTCGTAATATCCTTTATTTTCAAATCCGAGAAATACCCGTATGCCTTTAATTCAAGCGGAGACCCTAACTGGGCCTCTGAAAACTGGGGGTAAAGATAGATGTTTAAGAGCGAACTGCCGCTGAAATAAACAAAGAATTGCTCCGGGCTATCATAGCGCCAGATATTACTGCCTGCCGAATCAGGTACGCCGAACTTCTCCAGGGCCTTCTCCCTGTCTAAGTCGACAATGACCTTTCCTGCCGATGTATACACCTCTCTGTATCCAAAGGCTGCGACTGCCGGATATAAACAGAAGAAAATAACCAAAGAAATAAGCAGGTATTTTGTTTTCATTAACGGCTAATTCCGCGCTCCTATTTCTTTCTTCACAATCCCCTCTGTCTCTGCGGGGGTCCTGCCCACTACTAAAATCTCTGCGAGCTCACTATCCTTACCTTTATAACTCGCGCCTACCCTAGCCCTGCCCGCAGAGAGAGCACTAACCTTACCGCTTCGGTTTACTTCCACGACCTTGGGATTAGAAGAAAACCATTCCACGTCTGAATTTAGCTCTTTGATAAATACCTTATTGTATACGGCAATGGCTTTCAGGGATACTGAGTTGCCTGCGGCCAAAACCACGCGCACAGGCAAAACATACACCTCCCAGGGACTTTCATCCTTGGCGCCTTCTTTTTGTTTCTCTTCTGATTCTTTTGCTTTAGCATCAATCGCTTCTTTAAGTTTTTCGATCTTTTCCTTTGTTTCTTTTTCCCCGGCGCTTTGTTTAATCTTTTCCAGCTGCTCTTTTATCTTTTCTGCCTGCTGGGAACTCATCTCTTTTAATTTATCCATCTCCTTCTGCAGGTTGGCGAACTCCTTCTTCATCATCTCCTGCTTCTGGGACTGGGCCAGCGCCTCTAGCTGGGCCTTTAGCTCTTCCATCTCCTGCTTCTTGGCCCCCTGCTTGGAGAGGTTCTCCAGTTCTTTTTCCATATTGAGCTTGGAGTCCTGAAGTGCGGTGAGGGATTCTGATTGCAGCATCTCCTTCAAGAGCTGCTCTAAGTTATCTTTTTTATCTGCCGGCATGGAAGACTCTTTGATAGACTTCTCCATATCTTTCTGCATATCCGAGGAGCTCTTCTCCTGCTGGGGCTGGGGCTGGGAGGACTTGAGGCTGGAGAGCATGGCCTCGCGCAGCTCGTTCATCTGGTTCTGCAGGTCGCTCTTCTTGCTGGCTGATTTATCATCCGAGGACTTCTCTTTTTCCTTACCCTGGGCCTCGGCCTGGCTCTTCAGGTATTCCTTAAGGGCCTCCATCTGTTTCTTAAGGTCATCGGTGTTGGAGCTGTTCCTCATCTTTTCCAGCTGCTCTTTTATCTTTTCTGCCTGCTGGG
>CAZKQC010000026.1:0-3206 GCA_964554825.1 uncultured Planctomycetales bacterium | reverse complement strand
TTGGAGCTGTTCCTCATCTTTTCCAGCTGCTCTTTTATCTTTTCTGCCTGCTGGGGATCGCTCTTTTTTAAATCCTCTATCTTTTCCCTTATTCCGGAAAATACCGCATCGATAATAAACTTTTTTTGTATTTCAACTACCGCATCAAAGCCTTTGGAGATTTCTTCCGTTTCCTCTTTACTCGCACCTTGCTTGAGGCAATCTTTTAACTGCCTGTTCACGCCCTCTTTTGTATTTTCTAATTGTAAGAGCGTCTGGGCCTTAAACAAGCCTTCGGCAAGCTCCTGCAATATCTCTTTATCGTTTTCCTTTAAAGATGAGTTATCGATTAAGTCCTTCAATTCCTGCTGGTAGTTAGTCTCTTTGCCAGCCTCCGGGAGCTCTTTGTTTTTCATCTCCTCTTCTGCTTTTAGTTTCAAGGAGTAAAGGTCCTTAAGGCCCTCTATCTCTTTTAACAGCTTATCCTTCGTTCCTTCAGAAATAAAACCCTGATTATATAATTTCTCTAGCTGATCTTTGAGCGCGCGAAAATCAGAGTCCAGCTTTTCATTTTGCTTGCGTGATTCCATTTTCTCTATGTTCTTTACAAGCTCCTTGCCGGAATCAGGCAAAACCCCCTCCTTGAGCATCTCCTTGACCCTCTCCTTGCTTTCTTTAGAAAAAAGGTGCGCCTTCATCTCCAGGAGCTCCTTTAATTCCTGAAGGATGCCTACGTTGTTCGCCTGGGCTTTTTCCTGCAATTGCGAGACCCCGTCCGATAATTCTTTCGGCTCCTGGGCACCTGAAATCTCATCTACCATGCCAGCCAACTCTTTTGCGCTTGACTGGGAGAGCTCGGAATTACTCAGCTTATCTTTTATCTTGGCGGCCTGTTTTGTTAATACCATATCTGACTTGAGTTTCAGAATCTCCTCCAACTGCTTTATCATATCTTTATGCTCTGCGGATGCGGCCGATAAGCCCTTCTCCAGGCGCTCCTGGGCCTGCGCAAGGTCAGAGACATTTTCAGCATTATCAATGGCAGAAGATATATTCTCAAACTCTTCCTTTGCCTTAGCCCCCAGAGAACCGGCTTTCTTATTAAAATTGTCCATCTGCTGGCGGTAGAGTTGAAAGGTCTTTAATTCCTTAATGCTCTGAACTGCCCCGTTCATTTGGCTCTTCGCAGATTTGCTTACCAAAGAATTATTGATTGCGTCCCGAGCTGCCCTTGCGTGTTCATTTAACTCTTGGCGGGAGGCGCTATCCTGCATCTTGTTAATCCGGCCTGAAATAGTCATCCTCTGCTCTATGCTAAAAGGATTACTTTTAATGGAACTCATAATATTGCTTCTTGCCCTCTGAGAACTGATGGAGATCTTCTTATCCACATAATCCTTAATCAGGACAGTCATTTCTTCGCGCTCGGAAGGCTCTAAGCCAGGCCCCGGCCTATTCAGCTTGTCGATGAGCCCCTTCTCGGCCTTCTTGACCTCCATAGTATCGGTAGACTCCTTAAGAAGAGAACTGAGCATGTATAACGTCTCGTGCCTGTCCTCTTTATATTCGAAGTCGGGGATTAAACGCGTTATCCTGTTCTGGAGGTCATCCTGCGATTCGTAAAACTCCTTCTCCTTGGCATCTTCTTTTATCTTCACCTCTCCGCTTTCGTCAAGCAAGAGCCCTCCCTTTTCAATCTTGCCTAATAAAATATGCTGGAAGAACTCCCAGGAGATAAATACGATCAACGCAAATAAAAGTACCGACATGATAAAGGAATAATACCTGTTAAAGGCCTTGTTTTTTATCGGCTTGAAGGACTCGTAAAACTTAACCTTCAGTATCACTGCCCAGCCGATAAAATACGCCAATACCAGGATAATGTGGGTATTATCGTATTGTTTTACAAATGCGGGGAAACACATAAAAAGAGGAAGGCTTAATGTCTGCAGATAGGTAAGCGAGGAGGGATTGGAACTGTCAAAGCTGAGGATAATTTCTAAGAATATGCCGCCTTGTATAAATATGAGTATAACCTCGTTATAAGAAAACGAGGAGTGCCACACAGAATAAATGACCCAGAAAGATACTGCGGCAAAAGCGATATTAATGCCGTACCTGGTCAAGGCAAAGGGCTTATTTTTCGTATACCAGCTGAAAATAAAGCCAGCTACCAAACCTGCGGCCAGATAAACCCTGTAGTTTGCAATTTTCTCTCCGAACAGAAAGGTAATTATCAGGAGGAGGAAATAGGTGATCAGGAATTCAGCAAAAAGATAGCGTTCTTTTCTTTCCATGTCAATATTGAAGGAACGGCCCTTCCAGGCTCTCGCCGCGGGAGAAGAACAGCGGGGCAGAACCAAATTCCTGCGGCAGATTCATCTGCACATCTTTTATAGCCTTCTTTTTATCGGCATTTGCCAAGAAAGAAGACGAGATCAGGATGAGGGGCACCATACAAATATCCCTTTTTTGCAGAGAGAGCATAGCCAGCATATATTCCCAGTCGGTATCCGGCATTATGACTATGAGGCTTGAGTCATTGGGTATAAAATTTGAGAACTCCTCAAAAATCTCACCCAGGCTTACCCTGCTCTCCGGTTGCGCAACCGCCAAAAACTTCATTATATCTTCCAGGTGTTCCGGGCCTTTGTTAAAAGGTATCTGAACCATCTCCGCCGCATGCGCGATAACTGCCAGAGATACATCGCGCTGCAGGAGATACTTCGCCACAGATGCCGCGATCTTTATGGTATATTCGGTCACACTCTCTTTGCCCTGGCCGAAGTTCTTCTCCTTATCCAGGTTAAAAATAATGGTTGCCCTGTAAAAAACCTGATGCTGGAATTGCTTAACAATCAACTTATTCTTGCGCGCGGTAGTAAGCCAATGGATCTTCTTTATGGGGTCTCCCGACTTATATTCCCTGATCCCGTAAAACTCATGCTCATCTCCGCTGACGCGGCTGGTCTCTATGCCAAACCAGGGAGCGGTACCCTTTGTTAGCTCCGGAAGTTTGTGCACATGGAATGTCTGCGGATAAACGTATAATTCAGCCGGGAGGGGATAGGTTTTTTTCAAAAAGAAAATACCCCAGGGATCAAAGATATATAAAAAGAAGGGGCCTACATTATACTTACCCCTAAGGGGGCACCAACAGTTATACTTTATGCTTAGCGTTGATTTAGGCCCTATATATTCCAGCAAAACCCTCTTTTGTCTTTCCT